>DATGXQ010000116.1:0-9382 GCA_035298905.1 Nostocaceae cyanobacterium
ATCAATAAATTGACGACCGCATTTTGCACAGATGTAGTTTTGTTTACCTGACTTCTTTCCATTTCTGCGAACGTGACTTGATGCACACCTTGGACATTCCATTGCTCTTACCCAAATTCATACTTCAATTATGCAACGCCACTAAGAAAAGGCAACATTTACCTATTCGTAAACTCTTCAGCGATACACAAAAGGGTATACCAAATTTAGTTAAAGCTTTAAAACCTTGCTGGATGATGAGTCCGCTTTCCGTGAGCCAGTATATTAATCCAAATGTCATTCATTTTGATGTTCTGATTTTTGATGAAGCATCTCAGTTGCGTACAGAAGATGTAATTCCTGCCATTATTCGTTCTAACCAAGTTATTGTAATTGGTGATAGAAAACAACTTCCACCAACTTCGTTCTTTTCAACTGGAGAGGTGGTGGAAGATATGGATGATGAGGATGACGCAAGCTATGAAAGTATTTTGGATGAATGTTCAAATTTTATGTTTGCGCGAACGCTAAAATGGCATTATCGCAGCCAAGATGAGCGTTTAATAGCTTTTTCTAATAAGCATTTTTATGACTCTCAATTAGTAACATTTCCAAACCCAGTGCAGAATCCAGATTTGGGAGTGTGGTTTGAGTACGTCCGTGATGGAGTGTATGATCGTGGTGGACGCAGAGATAATCGACGTGAAGCAGAAGTGGTTGCTTATTTGGCCTTAGAGCATTTTAAAAAATTTCCTGAACAATCTCTTGGTATTATTGCCTTTAGCGAAGCTCAAGCCGAAGCTATTCAGGAGCAAATTGAGATTTTAGGGAAAGAAAATCCCGATTTTGATACATTTTGTAGCGATAATTCATCTCAGTTTTTTCTTAAAGCATTAGAAAACGTTCAGGGTGATGAGCGAGATGCAATTATTCTCAGTGTTGGTTATGCTCGTGATGATCAAGGTAAGCTATCTCTCAACTTTGGACCACTGAATCGCCAAGGTGGAGAACGACGGCTCAATGTAGCTGTCACACGGGCGAAAAGCAAAATTACACTCGTGTCTTCCATACAGGCTGGAGACATTGACTTAACACGCGCCAAAAGCAAAGGTGTAGAAGCACTGCGTAATTACTTAGAATACGCAGCGAGTGGTGGAGAACGACTGCAAGGTAACTCTTATACGGATACGCTTCATTTTGATTCACCATTTGAAGAAGATGTTTACCATGCTTTAGTTGAAGAGGGATACACTATCCGCACCCAAGTTGGATGCTCAGGATATCGGATTGACTTGGCTGTGGTCAATAATAAGCACCCAGGAGAATTTTTGCTGGGGATTGAGTGTGATGGTGCATCTTATCATAGTTCACCAACTGCCAGAGATCGCGATCGCCTCAGACAACAGGTTCTTGAACAGCTAGGTTGGAAGATTCATCGTATTTGGTCAATAGAATGGTTTCGTAATAAACCTGTTCAAGTTCGTCTTTTAATAGACAAAATTAAACAGCTACAACAAATGAATAGCTAATTTGTGAGGCTACCTGATTTTTCACAAATAAGAGCGATCGCACTCCATAAACCCAAACAGCGATACTTGCAAAAGAAAAAGGGAGAAATATCTCTCCCCTACTCCCTGACTGTTAAATCAGATATAACTTAGTAGCTATAATCGCAGACTTGAGGGGGTACTTCCCCAGATAAGAGTCCTGTGATTTTAAAGGGTTGATCAGAACTGGTGGAATCGAATGATATTAAAGAAGCATCAATTACTTTATAGTCACCTGCTGCATTCAGTCGCCAGAGTTTTGGTGCTATGGTTTGAGAAACAGGTTGATCAAAACAATAGGCGTTAGTATCACCATGCACTAGCAAGACTGGTTTATCTAATTCTGATGCTAGGGTTTGCAAGTGTACACAAAAATCTCTGTAAGCATAGTTATTCAAGCATCTTGTGAATGCGTCATCAACTCCGTTAGGAGGTCCGAACGGATCTAACTGGGTGGCTACAACTACGGCGGCTATGTCAGAATTTTTCGCTAGATTGAAGGCGTGATCTAACCAGATTCGATTTTGCTCGTCTCGCTCATCTACGAGTTTCAAAGCGATTTGAGGATCATCTAGCAAGATTTCTTCCCGACCGTTGTTTGTACTAATATAATGTTGGCTAACAAACAGTACATCTTTATAGTGCCAGAGTTCATTTTCTGGTAGAGTGGATTGCTGTTCATATTGCCATTCTGGAGGGAGGGTTTTAGGTTGACTGAATAGGATACGACGGAGTGCATCAAGTCTTGTGAGTTCGCTTTGTCTGACAGTTAGATTAGTGCGATCGCAATCAGTCCAATCGTTGTCCCCTGGTGTAAAAAATACTGGTTTGATGATTTCATTTTCCCAAAGTCTCTTGTTTGCTTCTAGCCAACTATCAAAACAAGCATCTTGTGGCCGACCTAAATCACCAACATGAATCACAAAAGGTATATCCTCACGTTGACGAATTTTTGGTGCTATATCCTGCTCTAATACTTCTTTATCAGTCCTACCATCTGCCAACTTTACCATGTAAGGGATATCACCATAGACGGCGAACGTAGTTACTGTTGGTGATAACAGAGTTTCCGCTTTAGCTTCGGTAATAAAAAAAACAGAAAAAATTAGCGCAAAACTTGCAACTACCTGAAAAAGTTTGTTAAACTGGTATTTCAAGTTTTTACCCCCTAATTAAATATGCTAGATTATTGTTTGATATGTTACTTATCCTGTCTTTGAAAGTCAAGGTACTTGTATATCATATTTTACAAAATTTCATTTTTGTACATATAACTTGCTGTAGCAAAGCGATCGCCTACTTCGGACGTTTCGCCATTGCTGTCGCACTCTTCCCCAAGTTGATTATGTACAAAAGTTACTTTTATATTAGAAAATACTACAGTATAACTTTTAATTAATCATGAAAAAATTATTGTCAGTATCTATTGGAATAACTATATTAGCTGTATCTGCTGGATTCAATTTAATCGCTCATTCACTGGTTTCTAATGCAAACCAAGAAGTAGAATTAAAAGCTAAAATTTCTTGCAAAGATTTTCTACTGGAAATGGGAAGTAAACCAAAAGAATTAGAGTTTTTAGAATGCAAAAATACTGAAAGCTTTGGTTTAGATGCGTTGGAGGCTAGTTATCGAGTTTCAGGGAAAGATGCAGCAAAAATAGAAGGCTTTTTACAGCAAAAATTCAAAATGTCTAAGCTGAAATTTTTGTGCTGTGGATGGGAACCAGTATTTGTTACGGAAAATGGTGCTAACTCATCAGGAAAGGCATATTACACAGATAAATTTGGTCATCGCTACGAAATAACTATGCACTCTGGAGAAACTTTGGTGAATGAACGTCAAGATTGGCAGAAAATACCTTTTTTCTATGTTAAGGTTGTTGCATTATTAGAAGCTCCCTAATCTTGATTTAATTATTAAGTTAAAGGGTTTTGGCTGAATATATGTTACTGTGTATCTAATATCTTTATAGTATTAATTTAGATAAAAAATGCAGACTTGGTTTCGCTATTGCTTATTTGCGACTGCAATCATGAACTTCATGGGAGCAGTTGTATTTGCATTACCATTGTTAGGTAAAGGAGAGATATTTAAGTTACCGCAGAATGCCCATCCTTTCTATCTGCTGATTATATCTGCATGGATTTTCATTTTTGGTATATCATACTTTTGGCTGGCACTGAGGGCAAAACCTGAACCTTTCTATATTGCAGTGGTAGTGGCTTGCAAAGTGGCGATCGCATCTCTCTTCCTAACATTCTGGTTAACAGGTGATATACCATTATTCACTGCCTCTGCTGGATTTGGTGATCTGTTTTTTGCACTGCTGTTTATTTATTGGCTATTCCAGAAGTAGCTAAACATTGAGTTGATACGGGTTTTGTCTAGGGAGTCTGAGAGTCTGAGCAGCGATCCCTACAGACAGTGCTTTGAGATGACTGATTGAGCAATTAAACTAGAGATTTCAGTTTTTGTAAGGAATAGTTAAATTACACAATGATATTGAATTATGCAATCGATAAACCTTTGTCTTGGATAAATCTAGAAAAGGCAAACTATGAATAAACGTCTAATTAAACGGATCTTGTTTCTATCAGTCTCGTTATTTGTGGCATTTTTGATTATAATTAGTCATGTGATTGCCCAAGAAGTGCCATTTTACTGGGACTCGATCAATGTGAACATTGATGTTCAGGCAAACGGCGATATGTTAGTCACGGAACAGCAGACATACGTGTTTGATGCAAATTACACAAATCAACGATATCGCTATATTCTTTTGGATAAAGTTGATGAAATTAAGGAAGTAACTGTTCAAGAAAATAATCAGATAATTCCCAGTGAAACAGGGATTAAAAATAATCAGCTTTGGATTCGTTGGCAACATCAATTAAAACCACCAGCAAAGCATACTTTTGTTCTCAAGTATCGGGTGGTGGGTGGATTGCAGATGGATGAAGAGAACACCCAGGTTGATTGGAAAGCAATTTTTGCCGATCGCAAAGCACCAATTAAAAAGGCTAAGGTACGTGTACAGTTGCCGGAAGCACTATCTGGAAAAGTTACTTCTTTTACCAGTTTTGGTGTACCTGCAAGTGCGCGTAAAATCAATCCTAGAACCTTTGAGTTTGTGGTCTCTAACTCTATTTCACCTCAACAAGAATTACAAGTCCAAGTCAAATTTCCTAGAGAAATTCTCAATTTGCCTCAACCTCAATGGCAAATTGAGAACGAAATATGGACATTAATCTTTTATGCTATCTTGCTTCTTATTCTTATTTACATAATTACTAATAAGAGTAAGTCTAGGAGTGGTAGGAGTGGTAGGAGTTATAGGAGTGATGACTTTAGTGCTGACTTTGATGGAGGTGGTTGTGGAGGTGGTGATGGCGGTGGTGATGGCGGTGATGGTGGCGGTGGTGGTGGCGGTGGTGGTGGATAATTAGCTAATCAAACCAGAGATTTCAGTTTTTGTAAGGAATAGTTAAATTACACAATGATATTGAATTATGCAATCGATAAACCTTTGTCTTGGATAAATCTAGAAAAGGCAAACTATGAATAAACGTCTAATTCAACGGATCTTGTTTCTATCAGTCTCGTTATTTGTGGCATTTTTGATTATAATTAGTCATGTGATTGCCCAAGAAGTGCCATTTTACTGGGACTCGATCAATGTGAACATTGATGTTCAGACAAACGGCGATATGTTAGTCACGGAACAGCAAACATATGTGTTTGATGCAAATTACACAAATCAACGATATCGCTATATTCTTTTGGATAAAGTTGATGAAATTAAAGAAGTAACAGTTCAAGAAAATAATCAAATTATTCCCAGTGAAACAGGGATTAAAAATAATCAATTTTGGATTCGTTGGCAACATAAATTAAAACCACCAGCCAAGCATACTTTTGTTCTCAAGTATCGGGCAGTAGGTGGATTTGAGATTGATGAACCCAACACTCATGTTTATTGGAAGGCGATTTTTCCCAATCGTCAAGCACCAATTAAAAAGGCTAAGGTTCGAGTGCAATTACCGGAAGCATTATCTGGAAAAGTATCTTCATTCAAGAGTTTTGGTGTACCTGCAATATCTCGTGAAATCAATAAGAAAACCTTTGAATTTGTGGTAACTGATTCTATTCCACCTCAACAAGAATTACAGATCCAAGTTACATTTCCTAGCGAAATTCTCAATTTGCCTCAACCTGAATCGCAAAACAGTCAATCTGGGATCGATGCAGGGACATTAGTCTATTATGCTATCGCTGCTGTTATTTCTATCCCCGTAATTGCTAATAGTATACTCAGCCGTCGTTGCCCTGAATGCAAAAAATTAAAACTGAAACGGACTCATCAAATTTTAGTAGCGGCAACCAGCACTTCTCAGGGAAAAAGACTTGTAGTTCACCACTGTGAAAACTGCTCTTACCACTATGAGTATGAAGAAGTGATACCCGTTATTTCGGATAGTGGTGGCGGTGGCGGTGGCGGTGGTTGTGGCAGTGGCGGTGGTTGCGGTGGCGGTGGTTGCGGTGGTGGTGGTTGCGGTGGTGGTGGATAGTTAGCTGATAAGTAGCCGCTCTGGAACGTATCAATAATAGTTACCTGATAAGATTAGAAGGGTGTTGGTGTTTAGTAAGTCTAATCGCTAGACTCCGAAGTACAAGGTCTACAACAGGCTACATCAGCTAGACAAAACACCCCACTTTACTATCCAATATCTGGTAATTTGATATCATTAACGAAGCAGCAAAACAGCAAATTTATAAAAACCACTATGGCAAAGCGCAAGAAAAGCAATCTCCAGTGGATCAAAGAAACCCTTGAGTTAAAACCTGACCATCATTGGGAAGGGACTCCCGGCTATAAGATTTTTGTGGCTAATAGGGGAGCAGTTCGCTTCAATGTTCCCGATAATTGGGTGTTTGAGCCACAAGAGAAATCATTTAAGTTCATGGATAAAAAACCGCCACATGATGATTGTTGTTTAGAAGTGTCTTTCAATCACCTACCACCCAATGACTGGAGCTTGTTTCCGCTCAAACCCACATTAAAGAAAATCATGGAAGATGACAGTCGCGATGTGATTGAAAGAGGGGAAATCATTACTGTCAAGCGGCAAACTGCCCGAATTGTCTGGTGTGAAATTAAATTTATTGACACTCAGGCAGAACCAAGGGAAGCTTATTCCAGAACTTGTATTGCTTTAGGCTCAAATATCCAGTGCTTGATTACATTTGATTTTTGGGCAGATCAAGCAGAACAATTAACACCTGTTTGGGATGAAGTAATGCGATCGCTTACACTAGGCTTGTATATTCGTGATCCCAGGACTGGAGTAGCTTACCCCGATTGAAGGATAAAAAAGGAAATGCGATCGCTATTTACTGAACCAAGGGTAAGTAAATTATGACTTTTTAATGCAGGAGTTTCCATTAACTCATGCAAATGCTTTGGATGCTACTGCCAGCAGGTTGAATAATCAAAAAGATAAATGGTATTTCATCAAGGCTGATTATCCACTCAATGGTTGTTTACCTATCAGTCATAGGGAATGTGGGCGGATGAGTGTATTAGCTATCACCAGAGAACAATGGGGTCAAATTGTGGATAGCAGGGGATGGATGGTTGCCTGAATTTAGCTATCAACAACCGACTCAAAAAAGTTTTCTGAGTTGGGATCAGGACTGGCTAAATAATTCAATTCGTGCCGCTATATAGTAGAATTTACCTACACTGGACTTTTTGTAATATAGACTGTATCAGGTGATCAACCATTAAGAGAAAATTATGCAAGCCTTTTTTCAGAAATTGCTCAAATTACCATCTGGTGAGTGGAATCAAAGCCAAAAAGAAGCATTGGTGGATTTATGTCTGTTAGGGATGTACTCAGATGACCTAATTTCACTGGCTGAACAAGATTTTATCGAAGATGAATCTGCACAATTAAAGTGGGAATCAGGAATTTCATTTAGTGGATACTTACAAAGAAGCATTCCCAAAATTAGGGCGATAAAGAACGATTCTCAGAAGAAAAAAGAGCTACTTCAGGACATCTCTAACCGATTGACAGACAATGATTTAAAACGCAAAGCAGTTGAAGAACTGGAAAAGCTGTTAGTAGTTGATGGACTGGTTAAGCTGGAAGAGGAGTTTTTAGAAGAAGTTAAAACGGTTATGGGCGTTTAAGCCTGTGCTGTGTGATATCTGAACAATCAGCCGCTTTTATGTCTACGGAGCGATCGCCCTTCACCAGGTGATGTTGGACAACAAGCGGCTATATAGATGTGGATGCGATCGCTAAATTAATAACAATTGTTTATACCTAGTGTAAATCTTATTGAAAAACTATACAATAGGTTTAAGCAAATCCTCTTGTCTTGAGGTTATGAGCAAGAATAATGAACATGAATCCTTCTTTAGCGATGATCAGGTAAACAAAGACAAATTGTTTATTGACATTCCCACTAAACAAAGTTCACCATATCAAGATAGGATTCCTAATGGATATGATCCAATGGGAGATATATACCTGAGAGGTCGAGCCTTAAGAAGCATAGCTGGAGGGCGCATTCCCTGGCCAGTTCTTATTTGTGGCTGGATACTTTTTGGAGGAATCTGCTTATTAAGTCTGTTGTTAATAATTATCTCACCATCCTTGGAAATGCTGATACTTTTAGCCTTTAATATTATTCCTCTGATAATTGTCTGGAGAGGTACGTCTGCAAAGCTTTCTAGTGGGAAATCTAGAAATAGATAATGCAACTAATCTCTTACGCATAGAGATTTTCTATTATTAGTCTAAAAAAATCTCTGCTCAAATAGTATTTGAGTTGACAATTTTTGAGTTAGAGCAAATTTAAGCAACGACTCAAGCCCATAATTAATAAGACTTATATTACATGCAGTATCCAACAAACATTGTTACTAAAAAACTGAATAAATAACATTTAGGCTAAAAATAGACTCCCTGAACTGCGACAACAAAAAACTTGGATTTCACTTGAGCTTGAAGACTATTATCAAGTTCGGAGTAATCCCAAGAGTGCATTTGACGGAAAGGTAAGCCCATCTTTTGGAAGACGTACTTCTCTTTCACACCAGAAGCGATTAAATCTGGCTTCAGAGCTTTAACAAACTCTTCAAATTCAAACGCGGTTACGTCATCGTATACGATAGTACCATTTTCAATATAGTGGGTGGTACGTTTATAGTCGTCGTTATGAGCGAACTCATAACCAGTACCTACCAATCTCATACCCAAATCTTGGAAAGCGGGTACAACGTGACGGGGACGCAGACCACCAACCATCATTGCTACGGTCTTACCTTCCAAACGAGGACGGTACTTAGCAACGATCGCATCCATGGAAGGCTGATACTTAGCGATAACTTTCTCAGCGTTTTCTTGGATCTTAGAGTCAAACTTAGCAGCGATCGCTCTCAAGGATTCAGCAATCTTGGTAGGACCGAAGAAGTTATACTCCATCCAGGGTAAACGATATTTCAGAGGTGATAAAGCCTTACTAGGCAGGGTTTTCAGCCGATTACTCTCCCCTATGTCTTACTTTTGTCTTAAATGCCTTCGTTTTAGCTCCAAAATGCCCTAATTTATCAAGCAATCCTACCGTTTTAATCTTGGCTTAACTTAGCAAAACTCAACCTGCTATTTTATCTTGCATTATAAGCAAAACCATCCCCCCACAGCAGGGAAAACGCATCATGATTTTATACAGCAACATTAATAGTGGGTAATAAACCCCTTAAAAAGCTAATTTAATTCAACCAAAATTGAAATATTTTGTAGAATATATTTGCTCCAAATAAAAATATTACTATTGAAAAT
>DATGXQ010000117.1:0-5330 GCA_035298905.1 Nostocaceae cyanobacterium
GCTTCTAAAGCCCAAGGAATAATGCACGCCTGTGGTCATGATGTACATACCACCGTCGGTTTAGGTACAGCGATGATTTTGGCGGAAATCGCGGCTGAGTTGGGCGGTAAGGTGAAATTTTTATTTCAACCAGCCGAGGAAATCGCCCAAGGTGCTAACTGGATGGTGCAAGATGGGGTAATGGAAATGTCGAGGCGATTTTAGGGTTACACGTCTTCCCCTCTATTCCAGCAGGTTCAGTGGGGATTCGTTACGGGGCTTTGACGGCGGCGGCGGATGATTTAGAAATATTAATCTTGGGTGAGTCAGGACATGGGGCGCGTCCTCATGAGGCGATCGATGCAATATGGATTGCGGCACAGGTAGTTACAGCCCTACAACAAGCCATTAGCCGTACTCAAAATCCTTTACGTCCCGTAGTGTTGAGTATAGGACAAATCAATGGCGGTAGAGCGCCGAATGTGATTGCTGATAAAGTGCAATTATTGGGAACAGTGCGATCGCTACATCCCGAAACCCGCGCCCAGCTACCAAACTGGATTGAAACTATTGTCGCTAGTGTTTGCCATGCCTATGACGCAAAATATCAAGTTAATTATTGTCAAGGTGTGCCAAGTGTACAGAATGATTATGCTTTAACTCAATTGTTGCAATCAGCCGCAGAAGAAGCATGGAGTAGCGATCGCGTCCAGGTTTTACCCGAACCTTCCCTTGGTGCAGAAGACTTTTCTGTTTATTTAGATCATGCCCCCGGTTCTATGTTTCGTCTTGGGGTTGGCTACAAAGATAGAATTATGAATTATCCCTTACACCATCCTGAATTTGAAGTTGATGAATCTGCCATTATTACCGGAGTAGTAACATTAGCCTACACAGCTTATAAATACTGGCAATCTAAATAGCACAAAGCAAAGTTGAGTTGTTCTTCTGTTTTCATCTCCTGCGCCATTTCCCATGCGTAGGAGGAGTTTTAATGATTAACCATCAATACCATACACTAATTGTTAAACAAACATCTAAAAATTTTCAGTAAATTATTTAAAGCTAATTTCACAAATCTACTCAGGATAGGCAAGCTTAGTTCAGGTAGCCTCTGCTTGCTAGAGTGTGTAGCAGAGAAAGAGGTGAAAATAGACAAAATTGCTGCTATACTATTTTTTTTAATAGATAGTCAAAATCATCAAACTATTTGAGTATTGACTACTACCCCATGAAAATCATAATTTTAGCCTCAAATCATACTAGCAATTATTTCCTAGTCGGTTAGAATGAAGATTTTTAGATAATCAAACCTCAAATTTACTATTCCAACTGCCAATTATGTCACAAGTTCAACCTCCAGATACTTCCTCCTCACAGCCGATTAGTAATAATTGGTACTTGGTAAATGTCCGTTCTAAAAAACGTGAAGTATTTCTGAAATATCTGAAGATTTTAATTGAGCAAAATCAACTACAAGAATTAGTTTTAGATATAAAAATCCCATCAGATGCCGTTTACCAAGATATTGTTTTACTAAATATTGCTAATTTCCGCAATGCTTACACCCATCTTCAAAATGTTGAATGTTTCCAAAACATAGAGCGTAAACCTTTACAACCAGCACAAGTAAATCGCATGTTAGGATTAAAATAAACCTAAATTACAGCAGAGTGCCAGTGAATGAAGTACAAACTGAAACTCAAAACTCAAACAGCAAAAAGCTTTCATTCCTGACCTGCTAATTTTGGATTTGGGATTGTGGATTTTAGATTGTTCAATCCAAAATATACAATTATTCTGACTGCTGACTCCTGACTCCTAAATTCTGCTGCATTTGTAAAAAACTGTTCCATGAACAAACTATGCAACTAGCTGATTTACCTCCAGAAGTAATTGCTGACCTCTGTAATGATGATAATTGGCGATTAGATATTGATCCAGGCTTTGATAGCAAACATGAGTTTTGGATGGCTTGGCATCATTTTATATCTATACCCACAGAACAGCCAATTTACTATCAAAAAACCGAAAATGATTTAGCAGAGTTTTTAAACTTTAACGGCTATGATGTCTTACTCCCAGTCAGCCGTGATCATCATCCAGATATTAGACTAATCCGACTAATACCCAGTGCTGATCAACAGACTTTAACTCTATTCATCCATGATTCTTGTTACAAAGAATGGTTTAGAGATGAATGGGGTGCTAGATATGGTTTTTTAGCCATAGCTGATCGTTATCAAAAATTTGGCTGTGATTTTTATATAGCCAGTTATTATCACTTTTCCTATTTGATTAACCAAGATTATGAAATAGCTAAAAGAATTATGTCAGAAAAAAACTGTAAAAATTAAGCAGTCAGAATCGTTAATGAAAGCTGACTGCTGATAGCTAAATACTCAAAAATTACTAAACACCCGCTCCGGTTCTAGTTCCTCCTGCTGCTTGTTGAACTCTGCTCTTAGCTGCTTTAAATTGTGTAGCTAATTCCTCACTTTCTCTAGTACTCAAGTTGTTACGAATTGCTGCAAACATTGTGCTTTCTTCTTGACGCACATGATCCATTACTTCATCCATCAACTGTCTAATTCTGTCTTTGAATTCTGGTGCAGTTGGGCTAATAGCTTGTAATTCTTCAAATACTAACCGCCAGTGTGCTTGTTCATCATATAATTTTTGAGTTTCAGCTTGACCATAAAATGGACGAACTCTCGGATAAACTACTTCTTCTTCAGCTAGAGAATGTGCAGTTAAATCCTTAACCAGTTGTCCAAAAAATTCTTGAATCCTTTGAGCATCATTGCTTTGTAGTAGTTCTGTGAACAAGATATTTACTTTATTATGATCCATTCTTAAAGCATCTTGGATGTTCATATCTTGCTTTTCAGTGGTTTGGGTAACAGCACTACCAACTGCACCACTAATAGCCGCGATCGCATCTTGGACTCTACCCCAAATTCCTTGATCTGCATCCTGTCCAGTCAGTTCCCGAACCCCTAAAATTTCTAAAATACCTTTGAGTTGTTCTTGGTGAGCGCGATTTTCAAAGTTAATAGTATTTAAAGGTCCGATTGCTGCTATTACATCCGCACCAACTCTTTGGGCAGCTTTATGAATTGTTAAACCATTCATCACTTGTTGATGCTTCAGCAACTCATGTTGGAAAACTTTTTCATAAAAACTCAACTCACTGCCCTGCATCAACTGACGTACTTGTTGCACCAAATCTTGTACTGTTCTTTCTGGTTGACCATGAATGCCATACTGAACAATGACAGTTTCTAGAATGCCTTGATTTTTATTATCATCATCTAGCATTCGACGGATATTATCAGCAACTTCTCCATCTGTAGTTTCTCGCAAAAATAATTGCTCATTTTCAATCAGCAATTGCTGAATTAATTTCATATCTGCCAATTTAGCAGCTATAGCATTACGTTTGGTATCATCTAAAGTTGCTACCATCCCTAATTCTCCTCAGACAAAGAATCTGAATATTGCCTATAATATGGTGACTTTAATAATCAGATACTTTCATCTTTCTTTTGAGTGATCACCTGCTTACCCCTCAGATGGAACACAGCCTGATACCAACTAAAAATTAAAAATTAAAAATTAAAAATTAAAAATTGGATGCATAAAATGCTAACCGTAGTTAGTTATGGTGAGAAATTTGGCATTTTTTACTAAATTCTGATGATTTGATGGCGATAATCAGGATAAATTCCCTGAATTTAAGCTGTGTTTAAGTTTATTGAACTCTTATTTTTATACACATAGCACATTAGGGGTCGGTAAATATTGATTTGGGCAGAAAATCAGATATAGGGCTATAAATTCAGCCTATTCTACCATTAGATAGATAAATTTTTGTTGGCGATTTTCTATCTTGACTCCAAGATAGACAAGATATTTTCTTGTTCCTACTAAGTTAATTCTTAATCATAAATTTGTTGGTTGCACAGACAAAAGCTAAGTAAAAATCACAAAAATTATGGCAGGAAATTAGAGGATAGTAAATCATGGAAACTCAAGAAACTACATCAGAAACTGTATCTACACCTTTTCCTCATCTTCCACCGGTGATTGAAAGCGACGATCGTGAATATCGAGATAGTGGTGTACCTAGCACAGTAGCGATCGCTGGACATCCCCTCCACCCCTTAAGTATAATTTTCCCGATCGCCTTTTTAGCCGCAGCTTTGGGAAGTGATATTGGCTACTGGCTAACCAAAGATTTTTTCTGGGCTAGGGCTTCCTTCTGGTTAATTGGGTTAGGCTTAGTTACAGGTATCATTGCTTCAATTATCGGTTTAAGCGACTTTCTACAAATTGAACGAGTCCGCAAACGCTTCGCAGGTTGGGCGCATTTGGTTCTCAATGTTTCTCTTATCTCTTTAACCGCCCTAAATTTCTGGCTGCGTCTTGGTAATCCTGAAGCACGTATCCTACCTTGGGGGCTGGTAATTTCCCTGTTTGTCGGCACATTAACCAGCATTACAGGTTGGTTTGGGGCTGAACTCTCCTATCGTCACAAAATCGGTGTTGTCGGTGCTGGTCATAGATGGTATCCGTAAAAAATTGAATAATTAAAAATTAAAAATTAAAAATGGCTTTTTTGGTGGTTACAGTTGATTCAGAATTACTACTTAATACTGACAACATATCCAAAAATGCCAAATCATCGCAAACAATCTCTTTTTTTAGCCCTCTCTTTGCTCGTCGTGGTAGCGATGGGCTTTTTCTTTAAATACTATACAGGTCCAGCCAATCAATGGTTTAATAATTATGGTGCAGCCTTATTTTATGAAATTTTTTGGTGTTTATTTGCCTTTTGGTGGTTCAGAAGTAAGGCAGCAATATTACAAATACCTATTTATGTGTTTGTTATTACTTGTATTATAGAATTTTTACAACTTTGGCATCCACCTTTTTTAACAGCAATTCGCGCTACTTTAATAGGTAAATTGTTACTTGGTAGCACCTTTGCTTGGTGGGATTTTCCCCATTATTTATTGGGTTGCATTTTCGGTTGGTTGTGGCTGCAACAATTACAGAGGCTAAATTATGCAAAAAAGAGTTAAAGTTAAACCCAATTCTAAACAACAAAAAATTGAAGAACAAGAGGATGGTAGTTTAACTGTACATTTAAAATCTCCACCAGTAGACGGCAAAGCTAATGAAGAATTAGTTAAACTTTTATCAGAGAAATTTTCTGTACCAAAATCTTACATTAGAATTAAATCTGGCGCATCTTCACGCCAAAAACTAATCGAAATTGACTCAGATTAGGTTTGAGGAAGAGGGGAGAAGAAGAGAGGGGAGATGGGGAGATGGGGAGATGGGGA
>DATGXQ010000118.1:0-9303 GCA_035298905.1 Nostocaceae cyanobacterium
GGGTGGCTGCGGCTACAATCCCCGCAATACCAGCAAAAGAACGAGCAGGTTTTTCTGGTTGTTGTGTCACGAATAATACCCAAAACCTCTTACAGAGGGGATGTCTGAGAATATTTAACTGCAAATCTTAACATTTGTCAGGTAACTTTGGAAAAGTTAGCTGGTCAGTTTACCAGTTGCTTTTGCCTGGTGCTTTTATACTAAATACATAGATTTATAATTTTAGGAGGTTTCTATGACCTCGATGTCAGCTTTGGATGTCCAAACTACTTTACCAGATCATACGCAGCTACCTGAATCTGACGGAACATTTGTGCAGAACTTTCAAGAACATCCTCAAAGTATACTATTAACTGATTCTATTGAGCCAATTTTACAAAAATTACATCCTGATCATCAATATTGTATTGGTCAGGATAGCGGTATATATTGGCGCATGACTGAACCACCAGAAAAAGGTGCTGTAGCTCCTGATTGGTTTTATGTGCCGAATGTACCACCTAGTTTAAATGGTCAAGTGCGTCGTTCTTATGTACTTTGGCAAGAATATGTCGCACCATTAATTGTCATAGAATTTGTTTCTGGAAATGGGGCAGAAGAACGAGATAAAACTCCTATTACCGGTAAATTTTGGGTTTATGAGCAAGCTATTAGAGTTCCCTACTATGCCATTTATGAAGTGAAAAAAGCTAGTGTTGAAATTTATAGCTTAGTTAATGGAAATTATGAAATTTTACCTGCTAATGAACGTGGTCATTATCCGATCAAACAAATGGGAGTAGAATTAGGAATTTGGCCAGGTGTTTATCAAAATCTAGAATTACCTTGGTTGCGCTGGTGGGATCATCAGGGTAATTTACTCTTAACTGGTTGGGAGCGATCGAGCCTCATAGAAGCACGAGCAGAACGCTTGGCTGCTAAGTTACGAGAGTTAAACATTAACCCTGATGACTTAGTATAATTATTATCTAAAATCGTAGTAGCATCACATAACTACTACGATCGGCAACCCAAACTTTCTTTTGTGGAGACACCTGTAACTGGATTAACACCATCTGCCCTTTCACACAATAATGCCACTTGATAACGGTCGATCAAAGCATCGGTAAAATCTGCCCCGGTAATATCAGCATCATAAAAACGGCTACGAGTTAAAGTGGCTTCTGTAAAAATAGCATTTCGCAAATTAGCACTATCTAAAGTTACGCGGTCAACTAAAGCACCGGTTAAATTTGCCCCTTGTAAATTGGCTTTTAGTAATACACCTTTAGTTAAAATCGCATTAGTTAAATTTGCGCCTTGGAAATTTGTCCCCCGCATTTCTGCGGCTACAAAAGTTACTCCTGATAAATCAGCATAGGAAAAATCACGATTTTCTAAATTTGTATTACTATAATTAATGGTATTAACTTGAGCAAAGGCAGGTTGGGGATTAATTATCACCCAAAACCAGGCTAAAAGTAGAATTAAAATTAAACTGAATATCCGCCACAAATTTTTTTTCATAATTTTGTCGTTTTCTGAGGGTGGGGAAACCCCACCCCTACAATTATTTCCAATCTTTACCAATCCGAATTGTTAGATCAGATTCTAAATCTCCGATGGATGAAACTTCAATTTGACCTAAACCTATAACTTTTTGGATTTCCACTGCTGGTTGTCGATTGCCTTTACGCACAATAATTTGTGTTTGTCGTTCAGTATCTGGCCAGTCAGGTGCAGCATAAACATTATTAAAGCCTTTCTGTTTAAGATAGCTGATAACTTGTGCCGTTAATTGGGGTTGATTGGCAGCATTTTGAATAGCAATTCTCAGTCCGGTAGCTGGTCGCACATCCGGCTGAATACCCAGGAGATTGACCCCAGCATAGTCATTCAATAAGCCTTGTTGACCAGTCATATTCAGCCAATAGCTATCAGGATCTTTACTAAAGCGGCTGAATGTACCGGGTAACATGGCCATTTGAAAATTATCTCGTTCTACATTGAGGGAGAAATTAGCCAAAGCCATCATTTCTTCCATTTTCAGGTTAGTATCAAAATACTTCCGCATAATGCGAGTAATTTGTGGCAACCTGGGTAAAACTGTAGGACTGTTAACCCTTTGCACTAGTGCGTTGATCAGTGCTTGTTGGCGTTGCACTCTGGGTAAATCCCCTAAACCCTGTTCTCGGAACCGAGCAAACTGTTCTGCTTGTTCACCGTTGAGAGTTTGCCAACCGCTAACTAGATTCATAGAAAATCCACTGGCGCTATCTCGATAATTCATCGCTTGGGGGATAAATACTTCTACCCCACCCAATTGATCAACTAGCTGACGAAACCCGCTTGTAGAAATACGAATATAGCGATCGATAGGAGCATTATTTAAACTACGGCTGACTACCCGTGCTGCTAGGACTGGCCCACCTTTGGCGTTAGCTTCAGATACTTTAGTCAATCCCTGTTCAGGAATAGTGATCATTGTATCTTTGGGAATTGACAAGACCCGAATACTCTGGTCACTGGGGTTCAGTCTGACCAACAGCATGGCATCACTTTGACCAGCAAAACTTTCTGGTGAACCGTCAACAGTACCTTTGACTGGTTCAATCCCCATAATTAAAATATTCATGGGTCTAGTAAACTTGTACTGGTCAAGTTTAAACCCTGGCAGTTTTACTTGATCTTTGTTAGCAAAACTACCAAATTCATCTTCATTGGTGCGGTCTAAATTACTCCATAGAGGAGTCCACAAAGCCAAAGTTGATACTAGTAAGCCAGATAAAATTATTCCTAAAACAAAAGTTAATATCCACAATAACCATTTTGGCATCGTCAAACCCAAGCGCTCATAAAGCTCATTGGGCATAGTTACTACTGAATCGACGTTGCTGCGAGAATTATTAACCTGTGGTTTTGGTTTTACTGATTGTGCTGGTGGTGTTACCGAATCCACGGAAGGATTAACTTGATTGTCCATCCGTGGTGGTTGTGGTGGTTTGGCCTCTTGATTAACATTTGCTGCTTGTTGAGGTTTCACCTGATTTCTTGACCATTGAACTTGTTTAATCACAATTCTCTCCCCACTCATCCACTCCCTAAGAGTTTGCTAATGCAAGCTACAAATCTTGCTAGAAAAATAGCTCACTGTTGTAATGTTCTTCAGTAGCTGTGTATGACAACATGGATGGTTTATTTTTTCCTCTAATCCTTGCTGGTGGTCAAGGTATGCTTTTTTGGTCTCCCTGTTACCCAGACTGACTTCAGCAATTTTGAAGTCTTGATAGTGGTTCTAGAAGCTTACTCCAATTAACCGCCGATCGCTCACCGGAACTAAGAGGCGGTTAGGGTAAGTTTTGGGTCATTACCTCTACTCCTATCACTCCAGGAGTCAGAGAACAATTACCACCACTACCAGAATTAAATTTGCTCATTGAGTCTGAGGGGAGGGATAGCACCTATGCTGTTGCCTGGAAAAGTTGAGAAACTCAACAGCGTTGTAGTGAAAACACTGCCATTGGCTTTTTTCCTGCTGATCACTAATTGCTGACCAAGATGTGTTTGTCAACACTTTTGATGCTGCTATCAAGTTGGCGAAAAGCAAACAAGCGATCGTCACTTTGGGGATCAAGCCCACTTTCCCATCAACTAGCTATGGCTACATTGAACAAGGTAAAAAGATTAGTAGCTTTAATGAGTTGCCAGCTTATCACGTCAACCGCTTTACTGAAAAGCCCAACCAGGAAACAGCTGAAACTTTTTTGTCTACGGGGTGAGTTAGCTGGAATATTGCTATGTTCGTGTTTGGGGCTGCTGTATGCCCATGCACCGGAAATTATTTAACCTGTAAGAAGGCAAGACCCTGATGTTTACCCCCATCTGCCTGAAAAGAGTATAGATTAGGAATCCATAGAAAAGATAAATTTAGCATATATTTTCCAGTTGAATTTGGTTGGGATGATTTAAGAGACTGGAATGCTACTGAACGGTTACTAAAAAAGGCAGATAATCCTGATGTAGAACTTACTACCCATCTATGGCTAGATACTCTAGAAACAATTTTCCCTTTTCCCTACCTTTGCTCCAGATGATGTGTTTTGACTACTTAGTAAGAAGAACAGGCGATCGCGTATAATCACCCCATCACTCTCATAGTCAAAAAATAACGCACCCAAAAAACTCAGCCGCTCCTCCAGCCCCAATCAGGTGATCCCCGATTTACTGACCTACTGTAAAACTTAAAACCCTTGGTAGAGGCTCAAAAGTGTTATTTTCATTATAACTAGACTGTCTATTGTATTGTGTGACAGTTATTTCAATCAATAGCCTTGAGCATTGATTCAAGACAATCTTAGTAAATTTTTATGATGACTGAAAACAGGGTGTGCGGTGTAGGAAGGATAAACAGAGGGGCAACACAGGGAGGAGAGAGGGGAAAATTTTCTTTGTCTGGAACGTCTCCGTGTCAGAGCTTCCCACTACCCAATACCCAATACCCAATACCCAATACCCCAAATGTTTTTAACTCAAACCGTTCCCCGGCAACGCGAAATTATTGAAGTAGTCCTCCGCAATGGTTGGGACTACATGCGCCGCCTCTTGACAGGTGGCAAAACCGATGAACCCCAACTACCTACCCCAAAGGTGTTAAAAAATATCTTGGTAGATTTGGGTCCAGTCTATGTCAAATTGGGACAGTTACTCTCTACACGTCCTGATTTATTGAGTGCTGCTTATATTGAGGAACTATCTACACTACTAGATGAAGTCCCGCCAGTTCCTTGGCCAGAGATAGAAATCGTCATCCGCAAACAGCTAAAGCGTCCGCTAGAGGAAACATTTAGCACAATCAATCATGTACCTGTAGCGGCCGGATCGATCGCCCAAACCCATCGCGCTACATTAGCAGATGGACGCTCAGTAGCATTAAAAGTACAGCGTCCAGGGATTGATGTGATCATTGCCCAAGACATCGCTCTGATTCAAGGTGTAGCTGATTTAGTAGCGCGGACAGAGTTCGGACAAACCTATGATATTAAAGCTATTGCTGAAGAGTTTACTAAAGCTTTAGAAGCAGAATTAGACTTTACTAGAGAAGCAAGTTATACCGACCAACTGCGGCATAATTTATCTCAAGGTCGTTGGTATGATCCCACTCAATTAGTCGTAGCAGAAATTTACTGGCATTTGACCACAGAAAAGTTATTGGTCATGGAGTGGTTAGATGGTGTACCACTACTCTCCGCAGATTTAAGTGATCAAAATAACGGCAAGGATACCGTAGCTAAACGTAAAGCTATCACTAGCTTACTATTTCGGGCATTTTTCCAACAACTATATGTTGATGGTTTCTTTCATGCTGATCCCCATCCAGGCAATTTATTTTATCTCAGTGATGGGCGGATAGCCTTGTTAGATTGTGGGATGATGGGTAGACTTGATCCCCGCACTCAGCAAATTTTAACTGAAATGCTATTAGCAATTGTGGATTTAGATGCGGGCAGATGCGCTCAATTAACTTTGCAGTTAGCTGATGCCCCCCAGCCTGTAGTTTTATCTCAGCTAGAAAATGATTATGACCGAATGCTGAGAAAGTATTACAATGTCAGCTTGAATGAAATGAATTTTAGTCAAGTAATTTATGAAATTTTGCAAGTAGCCCGGAATAATAAAATTCGCTTACCTAGTAATATGGGTTTATATGCCAAAACTTTAGCCAATTTAGAAGGGGTAGCGCGGACATTTTACCCAGAAGTAAATTTATTTGATGAAATTCAACCATTAATAACTGATTTATTTCGTCGTCAGCTATTAGGACAGAACCCAGTGCGATCGCTCCTGCGTACCGCCCTCGATATCAAAAGTCTCTCGTTACAATCCCCCCGACAAATTGAACTTTTACTAGATCGTGTAACATCTGAAACCCTGCAATGGAATCTATCACTTAGAGGCTTAGATGGTGTACGCCGTACCGTAGATGATGCAGCCAATCGGCTTTCATTTAGTATCCTCGTAGGTTCCCTGATAATGGGTGCAGCGATTATTTCTAGTACAGCACAAACCTCTCAGCTATCATTGGTAAGTAGTGTATTATTTACAGCCGCCAGCTTACTAGGGTTATGGTTAATCATGAGCATTTTGCGATCGGGACGCTTAAGGTAAATTAAAATAAATTAAAATAAATCAAGATATATTTTAAGATAAATTCACAATCAGAATTATGTCTATCATCGTCGCTGAAAACCTGAGTAAATCCTATCCAGTGGCGATAAAAGACCCTGGAATTAAAGGGACAATTACCCACTTTTTTCGCCGCACTTATCGCTCAATTCCTGCTGTCCAAGGCGTTTCTTTTGAAATTAATCCTGGTGAAGTAGTCGGCTTTTTAGGCCCCAACGGCGCAGGTAAAACTACAACATTAAAAATGCTTACAGGGCTAATTTATCCTTCCAGTGGAAAAGTTAGAGTCGCTGGCTATGTTCCCTTTCGCCGTCAAGAAAATTTTTTGCAAAAAATCACCCTAGTCATGGGACAAAAACAGCAATTAATTTGGGATTTACCCGCCTTAGATTCTCTCAGAATTAACGCCGCAGTTTATGAAATTTCTGAGCGAGAATTTCAGCAACGAGTAGGCGAATTAACAGAAATGTTAGCTTTAGAAGGGAAACTTAACCAACCAGTGAGAAAACTATCACTGGGTGAGAGAATGAAAGCTGAATTACTAGCAGCACTTTTACACCGTCCCCAAGTCTTATTTTTAGATGAACCAACTTTAGGACTAGATGTTAATGCTCAAGTCGGAGTACGCGACTTTTTAAGAGAATATAATCAACGTTACCAAGCCACAATTCTATTAACTAGCCATTACATGGCAGATATTACAGCCTTGTGTCAAAGAGTGCTATTAATTCATCATGGACAACTAATGTACGACGGTAAGTTAGAAGGACTTTTAGAACGTTTTGCACCTTATCGAGAAATCAACTTAGAATTAGCTCAACCTCTCACACAACAACAACTCCAAATCTATGGAGATGTGCAATTTTTAGAAGGGCGGACTGTACGATTCATAGTTCAACAAGCAGCACTGACAAATACAGTAGCAAAAATTTTAGCAGATTTAGAAATAGTTGATTTAAAAGTCAATGAACCGCCCATAGAAGAAGTAATTGGCAAAGTTTTTCAAACTGGTTTTGTTTAAAATATCAACATAGCTAACAACTAAAAATTTCCCAATGAAACAAATAATTAGAAAAGCTCTAACTCTGCTTTCAGTTTATTATGCTTATATGCTGGAATACCGCGCAGAATTACTATTATGGGCTTTATCAGGTTCTCTACCAATTATCCTGATGGGTGTTTGGGTACAAGCAGCCCAAGGCGGTAATTTTGATTTCAAACCTATAGATTTTGCTCGTTACTTTCTGGCAGTTTTTATAGTCAGACAACTTACCGTTGTTTGGGTAGTATGGGACTTTGAAAAAGAAGTAGTAGAAGGTAAACTTTCACCTAAATTATTACAACCTCTTGATCCCGGTTGGCATCATTTAGCTACCCACGTATCAGAAAGAGTCGCCAGAATCCCACTTATATTTTTATTAGTAGGACTATTTTTGTTACTATACCCTCAAGCTTTTTGGCTGCCAAGTTTACCTAATTTAATACTGTTTATTTTAGCCACAATTTCGGCATTTATTTTAAGATTTACCATTCAATATAGCTTTGCCATGCTTGCATTTTGGACAGAAAGAGCTACGGCTGTAGAAAATCTATGGTTATTATTTTACATATTTTTATCTGGATTAATTGCACCTTTAGAAGTTTTTCCTGAACCTATAAGGACAATAGTTTCATTTACACCTTTTCCTTATATGGTAAACTTTCCTGCTAGTATATTGGTAGGACTACCTGTAGATTTAACTAGAGGATTTTTATCAATTATAGGTTGGTTTTTAATCTTCTTAGGTGCTAATCGTTTCTTGTGGAGAGCAGGATTAAAGCGCTATTCTGGAATGGGAGCATAAATAGTAACAATAAATTCCCTCAAGTTAGGAATTAAATTTTTTACTAGAAAAGCGCAGTTAAACTAAATTAACACCTATGAAACCTATTTAGTAATACCGTTTGATCTAGCTTTTAAACCCAGATAAGATATCCGCACAAAACCCGCAGCATCCATTAAACCGCAAACCTGACAAGCAGCAGATAAAGCATCAAGTGCCATGAGTGTAGTAATTTCATCTACTACTAAAGCCGCAATAAATTCTGTTAGACCTTCCGCACTTGCATCTATAGGTTTTGAACCAAGTAAACAACGCAGACAACCAACAGAAGAATTAATACTTTGTGAATCTTGAGAATTAATTGACAAACGAATTATACCCACCATAATTTGATCAGGTGTAATTCCTTCGCGCAACAGAGAAATAAATAATGCAGCTAAACTTTCAGGAGTGTTTTTGTCAAGTTTAATATTCATCATGTCTACCACTTCTTCCTCTATGTTCCGTAATTAATTACCAAGCATTTTGGGTTAATTCCCGGAAAGATTGAAAAATAGTTAAGTCGTAGACAAGTTATATCAACTATGATGCGTTAGAGTAAATGTGACAAATCATGCTGTATCCCACATCACAATTTTCCTAATTTTCACTGGTTTGAATGTTTTGGATAATTTCGCGTAGTTCATCCAAACTGTTTACAGTTAAAACACCACGCTGAATAATCTTTAATTTTTCTAAATCAGTAATTTGTGAAATAGTAGACATCAGATTTAAACCTTGATTTCCAAAATTTATTTCTAAAGCTAATTCAATTGAAGATAATATTTCCTGTTGTCGTCCAGTAATGATTCCTTCTTGCCGTCCAGTAATGATTCCTTCTTGTTTTCCCTCTTCCTTAATTTGTTGATACCAGGGAGACTCGCGTAAGATTGTCATATCCCACCTCATGATTTGTTGAACTAAGGGACTGTCTAATACAAAAGTAGCAAAAAAAGCCAATACTGTTTCTAATTGATTCAAGTTTTCATCAGCACGGAGTAATTGTAATGCACGTCTAACGGCGGTTTCTTCTCCTCCATTTTTTAAAATTGGGACAAAGGGAAGTAAAGAGGGAATGGGTTGACTAAATACTATTTCTACATCAACTTCCCACAGATTAATTAATCGATAATCTTGACGTGCGGTTAAACCTACAAATTCTGAACAGTCCCAAATTCAGCCATGATTTAACTAATTAATTTGTTTCATTAGTAGAAGTGTGAATGTTTTGGATAATTTCGCGTAGTTCATCCAAACTGTTTACAGTTAAAACACCACG
>DATGXQ010000119.1:0-35149 GCA_035298905.1 Nostocaceae cyanobacterium
ATCAATAAATTGACGACCGCATTTTGCACAGATGTAGTTTTGTTTACCTGACTTCTTTCCATTTCTGCGAACGTGACTTGATGCACACCTTGGACATTCCATTGCTCTTACCCAAATTCATACTTCAATTATGCAACGCCAAGTACAGTCAAACCCTTAATTTACAAGCTTCACAGCTTTTTCAATGTACCTCATCTGACAGGGAAACGCTGTAATAAAACCCTTACTAGATAAGGATTTCAGCATTGTTATTAAGTTGCGACACTAATTTGCGAAGAGCGACATTTAATTTGCGAATGTACACCCCCAAACCTTTGCCACAGCAAGGGTTTTGTCGTTTCTAGCCAAAATTCAGGTTCTGTTTGACCTCAATTTTTTTGACTCCGAATATACTTGAAGATACTTGAATGTACTTCAACGTCAGTTCAAATTAGTTCAAATTTAGTCCATGCGGCAGCTAATAACTTGACTTTTGCAGAGGTTAGTAAAAGATTGAAAAATAGGAAGATAGGCGTAATACCAATTAAAAATTAAAAATTAAAAATTAAAAGAAAGTCATACCAAATCCTGCTTTGTTACCCCCCTTTCCTTGATTAGTCCGCGCAGGCGGACTTTGCTTGTGTAGCCGCGATTTCTAATCGCCAGGGCAAAAGAGGGGTTTCTATCTGGGTTGTGTTGTATAGTTTGCATCTGTTACTTGATTTTAGTGAATTGGTATAACAGTCTGGCAAAAGGGTGATACCCATCCGCCCTGTTAAAAGAGTGGTTTAATTTGCTGAGGGGTCAATGTCATCGCCTAAAAATTCATCCCACACCGCCCTAACCTGTGGGTAACACTTCGTGGATGGGTCGAGTGTGGGGATTATTTTTGTCTCAGATCAACGTGAAATGCGATTAAACTTGTTTTGGCTCAACTTCTGACTCCACAAACTCTGGCAGGTCATTGGGTGCGCCACAGGGAGAAATATTGCTTGTAAAATTCACATCCGTCTCCACAAATTCTGGCAGGTCATTGGGTGCGCCACAAGCAGAGATATTGCCTGTAAAATCCACATCTGCCATCAATTCTGGATGTTCTTGTTTACGCTGGGCAATTTGTTCGCGGGTGAGAATCTTCGACTCATCAAAACCTAGCTCAATTTCTGTGCTTAAACCTTTGTACTTAACTCGGTTCAGGTTGTAGAATCGTTTGTTGACAGTGGTTTTGACAAAAGCCTTTAAGCAACCTAAAAGATACTTGCGCTTAAAGGGGTCTTTGACAAACCAATACTCAAAGGTTTTGCGGAGGTAAAAACGGGCATAGTTTCGCAGCACTCCTTTGAGAACATCTTCCCGTTCCATTGCGTCTGGCTTCATGATTGGGGTGACAAAGTTATATTGGGAATAATCCCGAACTTCGACGCGATCGCCCAAATCCTGAAATAATTCGGAAAATGGCCAAGGAGTGAACATATTCCAGTTCACCATGTCCGCTTTCCAATCCAAGGCCATATTATAGGTTTCCTCGATCGTCTCTGGGGTTTCGTTCTCCAAACCCATAATAAATTGAGCCTCAGCTACCATGCCATTTTGCTTTAACAGTTGAATCGCCCGCTTGTTTTGTTCAATCGTCGTTTCTTTGCGGAATAAGTTCAACTTTAATTGTGCTGCGGCTTCTGTACCCAAGGATACATGCACCAGTCCGGCTTTGCGGTAAAGGGGTAACTCGTGTTCATCCCGCAATATATCTGTCACCCTGGTATTGATTCCCCAGTACACACCCAGATTGCGTTCTATCAACTCATGACATAGGTCAAGAAATTTGGGTTTGTTGATGGTTGGTTCCTCATCAGCCAAAATGAAAAACCCAACTTTGTGTTTTTTCACCAAGATTTCAATTTGATCAACAAATTTCTTGGGACTGCTAGAACGGTATTTGCGCCAGAATGCCCACTGAGAACAAAAACGGCAGGTGAAGGGACATCCTCTAGCATAGTTGGGAACAGCCACCCGTACATTCAGGGGAGTATAAATATACTTACTCCAATCTAATAGATCCCAATCTGGGGTGAGGGTATCCAAATCAGCGATCGGCGGATGGGCTGGTGTAGCGATAACTTGCCCATCTTCTAAGAAAGCAATACCTAAAATATTCCGGCGATCGCTCTCATCTGTACCATTGGCGATCGCACTCACCAAATTAACTGTAATCTCCTCCCCTTCTCCGCGAATAATGTAATCTACCCAAGGGGCTTCATGGAGAACTTCACTGTACATATAGGTAGGATGAACCCCACCCATAATTGTCTTCGCTTGCGGACAAACTTCTTTAACAATCTTCAGAGTTTTTTCCGATTGGTAAATCATCGGCGTGATTGCCGTTGCCAATACTATATCCGGCTGATGCTGTTTAATAATCTCCGCTAAAGCATCATCAGCAATATAATCAGTCATGGCATCGACGAAGCGAATGTCGGTAAAGCCGGCTGTCTTCAATGCCCCACCGACATAGGGAACCCAACTTGGTGGCCAATTTCCAGCAATTTCTGCACCACCAGAATGATAATTGGGTTGAATCATCATAATCCGCATAATTTACCTCCTAATTTTTACCAGACAACTCAACAATTGAAAATATCCTGCTTTCAATAGCTTTGCTTCTACCAAATTCAAAATAGAGAAAGACTTACGGATAAGTTTTTACTAATTGCGATGAGATGAAATAAATACGCAAAAAATTACCAATTAAATTACTGGTAAAAGCTAGTCAGTTTGCGAGTTTTATCTTGTCAATTCCCCATGAAGCTAATTCCCTTATATAACTTTATAGCTATACAGCCTTAACAACAAAGAAATTTTTTTAAAACTTAATGTTTAGTCCCTAACAATGGGTAAAATTTGTATTCAAATATAACCAAAATGTAGACAGAGTAATCATTTCTGTTTTAAGATAATTATGGTTATATCTAATATAAATAAACAGTGTAAACAATAACTGTACAAATATTTATTGTAGGATAAAATTGAACTCAAGATTTAACCCATTATACAAACTAATATAATCTGGTTGCTCATCATCATGCCACTTTATATCAATTCAAAATTCAAAATTTAAAATGGTGAAAACTTGATTTGATAATGGTTTGACGATTTATATCTGTTACATTCTTTTAGTGAATTGGTATTATATGAGAATTATGTTTCATAACCGTGTCTGAATTCTGTACCTAAAGTGGCAGATTTTTAAGATTAATATGACTGTTCAATATCTCCGCTCAAAAATTACAACAGATTACTCGTAAATACCCTTATTTCTCAAGTTACATAGATAACCCTTTGATGTTTAATACAACAAGCTAGACAGATTTCTATGTAGCTTTTCTCAATAGTTAGTTTATAATCAGTATGTGTAGGGTAGGCATTGTTGTATAGAGTCTTCAGTAAAAGCGGAAATCTTTAGGAAATGCCCAACCTACGTATTTTTCAAAAATCAAATCGGAATCCTATAGTTAATTTATAATAAGGTTGTTTGTCATTCCAATTAACAATATAATTGTTACTGATGCCGACTAGATCCAGGAAAGTTAAGAAAGTGAAAGCCCAGTTGCTAAAAAAATCACTAAGAGCTTTGATTGTCAATAATTTAAGACTTTAAAGATTTTTATTTTGAGTGTATAGTGGCATAAATTAAAATCTAGAAAAATCTAAAACTTGCAGATTTTGAGTTTTGATGATGACAAAGCAAGAGGTAAGCGAAGAATATCCGCGATTACAAGAGGGTGAATAAGAATGAGAAAATATAAAAAATTTTGGTGTAGCGACTAATTCACCAAATAAACCACAGGAATTTTTACTTTAGTGTAGGATATTACAGTATTGTCTTGAGTTAAAAACGATTATAACTAAGCTATGAATTTGACTCTGCCACAACAGTACGATTTTGTACCGCGCTTCTACCGCCTTGCTTTTGTTAATGTAGTCTCTAATTTGATGATACCCCTATCGGGTTTAATCAGCGTGGCTTTTTTGGGTCATCTGACAGAGATTGATGCTTTAGCAGGGGTATCGATCGCTAATATTTTATTTTGCCTTGTCTATTTGACCCTGGAATTCTTACGTATGGCAACTACGGGGTTAACGGCTCAAGCTGTCGGGGCAGATGACCAAGAGGGTGTACTGTTAGTGGGCTTACGCAATGCTCTCATCGCTTTGGGATTGGGGATTGGCCTGTTAATTTTGCAGTATCCTCTACGAGAAGTGGGTTTTTCCCTGATGAGTGGTGACTTAAATATTAAAGAGTTGGGCATCGAGTATTACAATGCCCGTATATGGGGAGCGCCTGCGGTTTTACTCAACTTTGTTCTCATCGGTTGGTTGTTGGGACGAGAAGAAAATAATAAGGTTTTGCTACTTTCATTTCTGGGCAGTGCCGCTAATGTAATTTTAGACTACGTGTTTATTATTCAATGGCACTGGGATGGTATGGGAGCTGGAGCATCTCAAGCACTGAGCCAATATATCATGCTTTTTACTGGTATAATTTTTTCTACTCAGACATTTCACTGGCAAGAATTACGAGCAGTCATACCAAAACTTTTAGATTTTTCTGCTTTTAAACAAACTTTAGCTTTAAACAGAGATATCTTTATTAGAACTTTAACTGAATTGTCTGTATATACCATTTTTGGTAATCTGAGTGCGTCAATGGGGACAATACTCTTTACCCAAAATTCTTTACTAGGACAGATTAATTATGCGAGTGTGTTTTTAATTAATGGGCTGGGATTTGCGACGGAAACTTTGAGCGGAAACTTTAAAGGTCAAGAGAAAAAAGATAAGTTTATACCTTTACTGAGAATTTCAGTAACTAGCAGCTTGTTTATAGGATTTATTGTGTCTGCAACTTGTGCTTTATTTCCGCAAACTATTTTTGGTTTACTCACCAACCACACAGAAATTACTGATAATATCAACAACTACACTTGGTGGTTATTCTTCGTTTTGGCCTTTAATTCAGCTTCAGCCATCTTGGAAGCATATTTCTTAGGTTTAGCTGAGGGGAAAATTGTGCGGAATGTCAGCTTGATTATTACTGCTTTTGAATTTATACCATCAGTGATTGCAGTTTGGTATTTTCATACTAATCATGTTTTATGGTTTGCACTTGCCTCATTTCAGTTAGCGAAAATGATTGCAATGATGGCTTATCTGCCAAAATCTTTGAGTACGGATATTGAAGTTAATTCAGAATCCATGCCCGCAGTGTAAAATTATAAAATTAAATGTAAGAATCCTGGGAGGTGATTTAGTGATTTGTTACTACTTAGTCTCCCTATTTTTTTGCATATACAGTAAAACATAAAAAAATAAATAAAATAATCATTTTATTATTTCTTTATAATATAATATCAAAGGTCTGTATATCAGGTTTATTCAGATACATTCCCCATGAGAGAACCACCAGGATCTGACATAATTATTATCAACAGTCAGCAGCAAGTTTTACTTGTGCTTCGAGATAATAAAAGCTCTATTCCTTTTCCCAATACTTGGGCATTGCTGGGAGGAGGTATAGAGGAAAATGAATCTCCAGAAGCTGCTATTCGCCGAGAATTAATTGAAGAAATAGAACTAGATTTAGAGGAGGTTAATTTCTTCAAGTCTTATTTTTGGGAAGAGTGTGATGAACACATTTTTTGGACTAGGCTGGATTTAGATATTTCCCAAATTAAGCTGCACGAAGGTCAAAGATTAGCTTATTTTAACCGAAAAGAACTCAAAGAACTGGAATTTGCGTCTCACTACGATCAAATTCTCGATGACTTTTTTAATTTTCTGGCTGTTGATAGTTAAGTATAGGTCAAAAAAGATGAATAATCAACTTGAAGAAAATGCAAATCATATATTCTCTCTACCTCCCAAAATTGCTCAGGGACTTGAGTCGGCTTTGAATTTGTTACCTGGAGGTAAAACAGCAAAAATAGAAAAACCAAAATCAGAAGGCTGTTTTAATCATATTTTCTTCATTACAACAGCCGCAGAACGTTATGTTTTTCGCTCTAGAAGGGAGTGTGCAACAACAGAAATTAGGGCTTATATGCAATACATGTATGAAGCCACTGGTTTTATAGAAAATGGAGGTTCTTTTAAACTCAGAGATATTGCTGAAGAAGCTGATTTTATCCAACGTGTATCGGCTGTTGGTTTACCAGTTCCTAAACTCATCCATGCTGAACAAGATTGGATGTTGATTGAATGTATTGAAGGAAGAAGCTTGATGGATTTTCTAGAATCTGGTGAGGTGCAATTTTTACCAAATGTATTACAAGAAATTAATTTAGCGCACAGCAAGGGGATTATTTATGCTGATCGCTGGGGTGGGAATGAAATGATTGATGATCAGGGAAATGTGAGGATGATTGATTTTGATATTGAATGGTTTTATGAAGGAGGTAATGATGGAACTCTGGAAGCATTAGAAATGGCCTGGATTATTTTTAACGCCATGAGATTAAGCAGCAAGCGAGATGATTTATTAAAAATAGTGGAAAAAGAAGTTGTGCCATCAATCAAAGCCTGGGGTTATGAAATGTCCAAAATGGGCAAGTTTATGGCTGGTTTATGTAATTTTTATCTAGACCCTAATAAGCCAGGTAATGAATGGTCTTTATCAAAAGATTTGTATGTGAAAATGGCTGAACCAGGAAATAAATTAGTAGCAATGTTTAATGTCTAGTTCGGGTGATTGCTGCCGATAAAATTTATTCATGTAAGTTGGGTTTCAGAGTTGTTCAACCCAACCTACTTCCTTAGATGACTACTTGAAGTTTAAGTCTTTCATTACTTTAACGTTATAGTAGCGGTTATCGGTCATAGGATCGGGGATTTGATTGGCTTTAAATGCTGCTACTAAATCCCTGACCGCATCTTCAACTGTATGTGAAGGTACAAATCCCAATTCTTGTTTAATTTTCTCTGAGGAAACATGATACGAACGTGTATCATTTGTGGGTGTAGTGACAATTTCTACAGATTCGCCAACTACTTTACGAGTGATATCTGCAATTTCTGCCACTGTGTAATTTTCATAGGCAACATTAAAAATTTTGCCATCAATGACTTCGTCTGGCCATTCTAGAGACTTGAGATAAACGTCTACCATGTCTTGAATATGCAGACTGGGACGCTTATTTTGACCACCAAAAACTGTAATTTTACCATTATTGACAGCTTGGTTAGTAAAAATGTTGACTACTAAATCTAGTCTTTGGCGAGGAGAATAACCGCAGATTGACGCTGGACGCAGAATTAAAGTGACAAATCCTGGTTCGCGCTTACTCATTAATACTTCTTCGCATAATGCTTTGTAACGAGAATAGTCTGTTAAAGGCATTAAGGATAAGTCTTCGGTGACATTTTCTGTTTCTTTGATGCCGTAAACACTGGAGGAAGAAGCATAGATAAATCGCTTCACTCCTGAATTTTTAGCTACGTCTACCAGGTCAAAAAAGGCATCATAATTAATTGAACGACCTAAATCTGGATCTAACTCAAAACTAGGATCGTTAGAAATACAGGCTAAATGAATGATTGCATCACACCCAGGGATGACTTTTTCTAGCAGTTGCCGATCGCGCATATCTCCCTGAATCTCTTCTAGATTAGGATGATCTTTGACCGCAGCTAGTACATCTTTGCCGTAGATATAGAGGTCTAGCACCTTCACTTCATACCCAGCTTGCAGTAGTTGAGGTACTAAAACAGCACCCACATAACCAGCACCACCAGTAACGAAAACTTTTTTAATGCTACTCATGAAATGTATCCTTTATTTGTCCTTAAAATGTGGAAACTGTTTTGGCAAACTTTAACAAGCGTCCTTTATCTACGGGCTTTTCATTTCCTAGTACATTTGCAGCGATCGCCCCTGCTAAATTTCCTAAAAATGACCCCAACCGCACGGGCAAATCTAATTTAGCACTCAAACTGGCTAGGGCAAAAAAGGCATCACCAGCCCCTGTAGTGTCTTTAACTTGTTGTGTCATGGCTGGAGTGATTTCCATCTCTCCATGAGAGTTAATACCCAAAGAACCAGCAGAACCTAAAGTTAACCAACCCTGGTGCGCTCCTAAATGATATTGCAAACGCTTTAATAATTCTTCTCGATTACCATAGCGGTTAGAAAAAGCTAAACGAATTTCTTGCTCGTCTACACAAAATGTATCGGCTCGTCTATATTTACTGATCAGGTTATAACCGTAATTAGCACTATTAGTTTGACAGTTCAAAGCTAAAAATGGTGCTTGGGATTGAATTAATTCCATTGCAGATACATCAATTAGTCCATGACCATAATCTGCTAAGACCACTAAATCACAGTTTTTTAATAATTTCTCCCAAGAATCTAAAAGCTTTTCTCTCTCTTGTGCTTCTAGTCCTTCTTCGTCCATGGAGTTAATCGCAAATAGTTGCGTGTAAGCCTTGGTCTTCCCCTGTTGTTCAATATAACGACATTTAGTAACAGTAGTATAATTTTCTGCACAATGCAAGTTCAGATGCAGCGAACCATTGATATGATTAGCAATCAGATGATGTACATCTGGTTCATTACCGATTGCACTCGCTAGGGTAACAGATTTCGCAAAACTGCTCAGATGACGAGCGATCGCAAAAACTCCTCCTAAGTGTTGTTCTTTTTTGACAAAGCGAGTTGATGGCGCTCTTCCTTTGGAGGTTAAGCCTTGAACAGTGCAGTGAACAAACTCATCAATAATTATATCCCCCAGTACCAAAACATTGAGATTCTGCATGGCCTCTACAGCTTCTCTAATGTCTTCATAAGAATAATCTTGACTAAAATCACTGGCGTAACGCTTTAATTCCGGCGGGATAACATCAAGATAGTTATTAATCAACCGTGTGGAGCTAAAAGTAATTTCTTGAGTATAGCGAATATCCCCACCATAAGCCCTAACTTGGGCAATTTCCCTGGCAATATTGCCAGTTACATCTTTCTCAATTTCTGCATATTCGTCTCCCTTACAGTAAATATGAGGACGTACTTTCTCAATTACTTCCAATGCTGTTACTGCTGGAGTTAAAATTACATAATCAACGCAAGCTAAAGCGGCTATAGAATTTAAACGCAACTCGTCAGAAAATATTGGTCTTCCTGGCCCCCGATTAATGTAAGGAGTAGCGGTCAGGGAAACTACCAACAAATCTCCCATTGCTTTAGCAGCTTGCAAATGAGCAATGTGTCCAGGGTGCAATAAGTCAAATACTCCATTACAGAGAACGATTTTTTTTCCCTGTTGGTGGTGGACTGCAAACACTTCTGCACAAGTTGCAAAGTCAAGACTTTTTTCTGTATGAGTTCCTAATTTCATTGTCAATCGGATAAAAAGATTCAAACATAAATTCGTAAGGATTCAGAATCCAGAATACAGAATACAGAATTTAAGAGAATTTGAGAATCAAGCTAAATGATTTTTGCTAAATATTACTCATCTCTATTCCTTGTGTGATAACTATTCTGACTACTGACTACTGACTCCTGAATTCTTACCATCAATTCAAACAAAAGTTCAAATTTATGACCTTGCACAATGGCTGTAAAATACCAATTACTTAACAAAGATTAACAGATTTAAGCTTGAAAAACTAGATGAGATCCTATCTTCCCAATTTTGAATTTTGAATTTTTAATTGGTATCAATTCAGGAACGCTAATTTTAGGATGCTTTAACTTCATTGCAGCTGATACAGTTATCTACATCCACACTAGGTAAAGACCCTTCTACCAAGCCATCAATAATACAGTGACAAATGCATAAGTGCATGATTTCTGCAAAACCATAGGACATAGTAGGAACATAAAAATTGAGATGTCCGAGTTGACGTAAGGGGTTATTTGGTTGGAAGGCTGAAAGCGTAATCACATAACAACTCATTTGTATTGCTTGGTAAACACCTTCCAGAATATTTTTTGATTGTCCTGAACTACTAATTGCAAACAATATATCTCCAGGCTGGGCAAATGTAGAAATCGGTTTGCTAAAAACCTGTTCATAGCCAAAGTCATTACTGATACAAGTAACTAGAGTAGGATCATTGAAGGCGATCGCCGGAATGTTACCATTACGCCAGTAGTCAATAGCTTGATGACTAGCTACAGCTGCACTTCCCCCATTACCAATGAATATCACCTTGCGATGCTGCCGATGTTGCTGTTTTACTAAAGCCGCAGCCAGATTAATCCCTTCCGAATTTGCAAAAGATTTTCCTTGACGATCTGTAACTTGAAATTTCTCACCCAAAGCAGCTAGTTGGCTAAAGTACTCAGTAGAAAATGGATTAATTTGCTGCTCTAATGTATGCATAAATACTATGGTTGATTAGTGACATCATTACATTCTATACCACTTTTTTTGTTTTTAAAATAGGAAAAAAATCTAATTAGTCAATTTTTGTTACCTACAATAATTTCTTTTCTATGGGATCATTGATCATGAGACCCTAAAGACATTAGACCCGTTTTCCGGCAAAAATAATCAATCAACTTTCAAACACGGTTGATCCAAACGGGAGTGCTTTGCAAGAAATTTCCGTCACTACCCAACTGGTCTTAATCAGCAAAATTTCCAGATAATATTATAAGTTATTAAAATAGATAGAGAGATTTAATAAAAGATATTCAAATAATCTCAATAACCACCTTATGCCCCGATACTGTTGTAATATAAACCAGAAAATAATAGATACCTGTGCAATACTAACCAGGTAATAGCAGTGGCAAAATTTTTATTTGTAACTGATCTAGATAGCACCCTAGTTGGTGATGATCTAGCTTTAGAGAGATTAAATCAATGGTTAAGTGAACAGCGTCGCATTTATGGTACGTTCATCTGTTACACAACAGGGCGATCGCTACCCTTATATCAACAACTAATTGCCCAAAAAGAACTATTAGAACCTGACATACTAATACTGGCTGTTGGTACAGAAATTTATTACCCTAGTAGTAAGACTTATGATGCTGAATGGACAGCCAAAATTTCTCTCGGTTGGGATAGAGAAAAAGTAGCAGAAATAGCTAGTCAATTTCCTTGTTTTGTCCTCCAACCTCCCCTAGAGCAAACTGCATTCAAAGTTAGCTATTACACCAGCCTTGATGGCTTATCTGTGACACTTCCTAAACTAAAAGCAATTCTCCAGAATGAAGGCTTAAAAGTGCAAATGATAGATAATTATGGGGGTGCATTTTTAGACATATTGCCTGAATCAGCAAACAAGGCTTCATCTGCTCTTTTTGTGCAACAACGGTTAGGTTTTAGCGATGAACAAACTATTGTTTGTGGAGATTCAAGTAACGATATATCTATGTTTGAAAATATGCTATGTCCCGCTATTATCGTTGGTAATGCCCAGCCAGAAGTATTAGTATGGCACGAAAATTATCCATCAACAAAGCGATATCTGGCCAAAAATCATTTCTCTGGAGGAATTTTAGAAGGATTAAATTACTTTGGTTTTTTGAATAAAAAGATGTAACAATTTATACATAGTTATTAGAATAACGAGGTTTAAACATGAAAACTATAGTTTATCAATCCTATCGGGGCAGTGACACACCAAATTGGTTAACAACTTGTATGCAAACAGTCAAAGATTGGGCTGAACTCAATGGATATGATTACCAAAGAGAAGATAATTTCTTTGACTACGTGCCAGATTGGTACATAGATAAAGCCCAAGGAAAAATAAACGTCATAGCTGATTTATCCAGGCTAGAGATAGCTAAAAAGTTTCTTGATGAAGGATACGACCAAACTATTTGGATGGATGCGGATGTCGTAGTATTTGACCCCCATAATTTAAAAATTGATACTCCAGAAGAATACTTAGTGTGTCGTGAAGTTTGGTTAGATACAGAAGATAACAAAAACTTTGGGGAGGGAGATATATTTTGTACTGAAAAAGTCACTAATTCATTAGTGTATTTTACCAAAAACAATAGCTTTTTAGATTTTTATATCTATGCGACTAAATCAATTTTAAAAAATCAAACAGGCAGATTATCTAGATTAGCTGTTAGCACCAAATTTTTAAGTAAAATCTATGAAATTATGGAATTACCTCTTTTCCCGAATATGGGGCTTTTTAGTCCTATTCTCATGCACGCAATTGTCGAAGATAAACATGAGATTATCCAACTATATGCACAAGCACTAAAATCACCTATTTATGCTACTAACTTATGCTTCTCCTTTAGAAATCAATCTCATAAAGGAATTATGGTGACAGATCAACTATTTGAAGAAGTAATCGATAAATTAATCCAAACTAAGGGAGAGATAATCAACAAATACTTTTCCCTATCTCTTGTAGATTAGGAATCATGACTATACGTAATACCAATTCAAAATTCAAAATTCAAAATAGCCTTCGGCAAGGCTTCGCCAACAAAATTCAAAATGAGGAATACCGGATTTGACAAGGGTTTGACGATTTATATCTGTTACAATCTTTTAGTGAATTGGTATAAACACACTGGAACGGAATAACCCATATTAACTACAGAACAGTATTTAGTAGGTTGGGCTGAACGTTCGCTTCCGCGTCCCGTAGGGAAGTGAAACCCAACAAATGCCCGGAAATCTTGGGTTTTGTTCCTCAACCCAACCTACAAAAATTAAATTAATATTGTTTACCATCAGGGGAGCAGTAGAACCGAATTTTTCCTTACTAAAAATCTCTCATCTGAACTGGAAGACATGCAATTCTAATTTTGTTTTTTGCTTGACACAGCAATGATTGGCAGTAACTCTTTCTCTGGTAATGATTTTATGGACTTACTCTGAAAAGACGACCAAAATCAAGTTAGAGGTATCAGCTGTTTACCAAAAGAAAAGCCAACACCTTGAATAAGAAAGTTGAGCCAAGTGTTAGGATTTAGAGACTCTCAAAAGACAATAGTTAAATTGGGATTTTTGAGCCACAATTATTAAGTAATTTATGCCTATAAATACACCCGATTGGGTCAAACACGCCGTTTTCTATCAAATATTTCCTGACCGCTTTGCCAGGAGTGTTCCAGCCCATCAAAATTGGTTACTTAATGTCCCTTTGGAAGATTGGAATGCACCTCCTACAATTCATGGTTATAAAGGAGGAAATCTTTGGGGAATTATCGAAAAATTAGATTATTTACAAGATTTAGGCATTAATGCAATTTACCTTAATCCTATCTTTACCTCTGCCAGCAATCATCGTTATCATACCCTTGATTATTATCAAGTTGATCCCCTATTGGGTGGAGATGAAGCTTTTATAAATTTACTAAAAGCGGCTCATGATCGTAATATTAAAGTCGTTTTAGATGGAACTTTTAATCATGCCAGCAGAGGCTTTTATTTTTTCAATGATCTGCTAGAAAATGGCTCAAATTCCCCTTGGGTAGATTGGTTTAAAATCACAGGTTGGCCTCTCGCACCTTATGACGGTTCTCGTCCGGCTAATTATATTTCATGGCACGGAATTAGAGCGCTACCAGAGTTTAATACTAATAATCCAGCAGTACGGGAATATATTATGCGAGTAGGAGAATATTGGATTAAATTAGGTGCAGATGGCTGGAGGTTAGATTCAGCAGACTACATTAAAACACCAGGATTTTGGCAAGAGTTTCGGGAACGAGTGAAAGCAATTAATCCTGAAGCTTATATTGTTGGGGAAATACCGATGTATGCCAGTGAGTGGTTAGATGGAACACAGTTTGATGGTGTATCCAGTTTGCCCTTTTTGAATGCTACCACTGCTTTTATTGTCGGCGCTCGCCAAGTCAAAGGTCATTTAGCTGAATATGCACCACCACCCCCCGCAGATGCGGCCAAATATGGGGAGGAAATTAACCAATTATTGCAACTATATCCTTGGGAAATTCAACTTACCCAACTCAACGGTATCAACAATCATGATACAGCCAGACTGATTGATGTTGCCGGAGGCGATCGCCCCAGTTTATACTTAGCAACATTGTTACTCTTGACCTTCCCAGGCGCACCTTGCATATATTACGGTGATGAAGTCGGGTTAACAGGTAGTTATGATCCCGACTGTCGTAAGGGTTTTCCCACACCAGAACATTGGGATCAAGACATTTTAGAGTATCATCGTCAATTAATTAAACTACGTCACAATTATCCAGCATTAAGAATTGGTACATATCAAACCCTATATGCTCAAGGACAAGTTTATATTTTCACCAGGAGGTTAGAAGCACAAATCTTAGTCGTTGCGGTTAATGCTGGTAATAAAACTGCAAAAGTCAGTATTCAACCATCATGGCCAACTCAACCCAAACAAATATTATTCACATATCACAATGGTGAAGCAAATTGGAGTAGTGAAGCAACACAACCAATTCTTAACTTTACACTTGCACCCCGTAGTGGATTAATTCTCGGTTAACTAATCAACAAAATGTCAATAGCAATTCTGTTTGAGTTGTGAAATAATTCATAGGGGCTGATAATAGGTAAGATTTTTTTCACTAATCATTTAGGATTGCTAAATTGACACCAAAATAATATGGTATTGATGATAAAAAATTACAGTTTCAGCGCATATCAGAGACATCATGATCAAAAAAACAACATCTATGTTGCTTCATAGCTTGATTTTTATTCTATTTTTCTTGGCGACTGCTGGATTAATTAATAAAGCTTTCCCAGATTCGCAAATTCCTAAAAATCTTGGTGATGTTAGTGCTAAATTAGAATATTTCACCAAACATAAAGATGAATACGATATTCTTTTTTTGGGACCCAGCACTACCTATTATGGAGTGATTCCTAAAGTATTTGATGAATCAATAGCAGCAAATGGTAACAGTTTAAAGTCATTCAACTTTGGGATCATGTCGGCAAATGTAGCCGAAATGGATTTTTATTTACAAAAAATTCTAGCTCTAAAACCAGCCAAGCTAAAATGGATATTCTTAGATTGTTTAGTTAACTCCTTTGTGGAGGAAGCCCCGACTGCGACTAAAAATGTTTATTGGCATACTCCTATTAAAACTTTAGAAAATATTAAATTAATCGCAGAATCAACCCTACCCTTAGACATAAAAATTGCTGCCCTATCTGCAAATTCAATCAGCTTTTTCCATAACTGGTTAGGGATTGGTAATGTTGCTGATATCTTACAGCCAAGAATTACAAAAATACCAGGAGGAATATTGCCTGATAAAGTGATACAGCAATCTGGATATTATGCCATGGACTGGATGAATGATATTGAACAATTGGACAAAATTTTTCAGGAAAAGTATTTAGAAGTTTATAAGCAAAGATTAAAACAAGCACAAGCTGCATCTCCTAACTCACAGACTACATCTCAATATCCAGTAGATTCCTATGCACTAAAAATAATTAAGCAGATGATTGATAGAATTGACAACCAAGGAAAAATCACTAACAATAAAATTGAACCTATTTTCCTTATTCCTCCAGCTTTAGATGCTGATGTTGAACATACCCCAATTATGAGGGCTATTGATCTAGGATATGTTTCTACCCTATTTGCTTTTAATAATCCCAATAATTTCCCTAGTTTATTTGAACTTGCCAATCGCAGTGATCAGAGACATTTAAATTACCAAGGTGCAGAAAAATTAACAAAGATTCTAGCAGCAGAATTTTCTAACTATCTGAAGTTATCAGCACAGAGATAGCTAATTATTAATTCGTCCAATATCATCAGGATCAATTCAGAATAAATATGGTTTTTACAGAATTTCGGTTTGTTTTTTTCTTTCTTGTTGTTTTCTGTGTCTACTGGGGTTTACAGAACAATAATCATCGTAAATTTTGGTTGCTAATCTGTAGTTATATCTTTTATGGTGCTTGGGATTGGCGTTTTCTTTTCCTACTTTTACTGTCAACAGTTGTTGACTATATTGTAGGTTTGATGCTATCTAGACCACAGGTAAAGAATTTACCAATAAACCAAGAAATATCAGCAAGTAAAGTAATCGAGAATCCAGATTATAAAACAGGACAGAGTAATACATTTTCTTGGGATACAATACTGAGTAAACCAATAAATCAGAACGAGCGTCGAGTATGGTTATTAGTGAGCTTAGTGATAAATTTAGGATTATTAGGATTTTTTAAATACTATAACTTTTTCACGGACTCTGCATCTAACTTATTAAGTTTTTTAGGTCTACCTATTAGTATTAAAACTCTGGAAATCATTCTGCCAGCAGGAATTAGTTTTTATACATTTCAAACCTTGAGTTACTCCATAGATGTGTATCTGGGTACACTCAAACCTGTAAAAAGTTTTTGGGATTTTGCTTTATTTGTCACTTTTTTCCCCCAATTAGTTGCAGGGCCTATTGTCCGTGCATCTGACTTTTTACCTCAACTGCCAACCCCAAAAACCTTAAATCAAATTGATTTTCGGGGTTGTTTCATGCTGTTCATAGTGGGATATTTTAAAAAAGCTTGTATTTCCGATAATCTCTCTCCCTTAGTAGAACAGTATTTTGCCAATCCAGAAAGTTATACCGCTTTGAGTTGTTGGATAGCTGTTATTTCTTTTGTCATCCAAATATACTGTGACTTTTCTGGCTATTCAGATATGGCGATCGCTAGTGCAGGGTTATTGGGGTATAAACTACCACTCAACTTTAATTTTCCCTACTTTGCTGAAAATATCACTGAGTTGTGGCAACGTTGGCACATTACCCTCTACAGTTGGCTACGAGATTATATCTATTTTCCGTTGATGAAAACGCGACCAAAAAATCAGCGCACAGAACTGTTTAGAAACAGAAATATGCTGATTCTGATGCTATTCTCTGGACTTTGGCATGGTGCGGCTTGGCACTTTGTCACTTGGGGAGGATTGAATGGCATCGCATTAATTGTTCACCGTCAATGGTCATCTTGGATTGCTCCCTATAAGGCATTAGTACCAATCCGAAAAATTTTAGGCATCCCTCTCACATTTTACTGGTTTTGTGCTTCAGCAATCTTCTTTCGCAGTAACGATATCAAGAGTGCTTTGCAAATAGAAAAAGCTTTTCTCTTCTTTAATTCTTCTGGTGAACAAAATGTAAATATTCAACTGGGATGGATTTTTATACCTTTAGTTATACTCCATTGGGCGGCTTACAAAGGTTGGTTCAGCGATTGGCTAGGGAAAATTCCTAGCTGGAGTTTTGCGGCTGGTTATGGAGTTTTGGTGGCAATTATCTTGAGGTTTATCGCAGTAGATCCTCAACCCTTTGTTTATTTTCAGTTTTAGATACAGCAGGGAACAGGGAACAGGGAACAGGGAACAGGAAGAAGGTTGAAAGTTTGTTGGTATATAGCTTTGTGCCTAAATTTTTTACTTCATTTACCTGCAATCTGCTGTAACAAAAACTCTATTAAAATTTTATCTGATGGTGTAGTTCAAAAGTATGAAATCTCATCACTCCTTACTGTTAGCAACTGATTTAGATGGCACTTTTTTAGGTGGCTCTGAACAGCAGAGAGCAGAATTTTATCAATATGTTCATAACCAAGGCGATCGCCTACTTTTAGTTTATGTCACCGGCAGAGAACTGGACTGGATCAGCAACTTTTTAGTTGAAAATCCCCAAGTTCCTAAACCTGACTACATCATCGGTGATGTGGGAACAACTATTGTACATGGTGCAACTTTCGAGCCAATTTCGGCTGTACAAGATTGGATAGTAAAACAATGGGGAAACGCTAACGAACAAGTCAAGCAGCTATTAGCAGATGAACCAAGCTTAAAATTGCAAGCTGTTAATCCTGATTATCGCGTATCTTACTACTATGATCCCGAAGAATTGCAACCTAGCACCATTGAAAAAGTAATTGATGCTGGATTTGATTGCATTATTTCCCATTATGATATCTATTTTTATTTTGATGTCATGCCCAAAGGAGTATCTAAAGGTCCGACTCTCCTGAAATTTTTAGAAGAAATGGATTTTAATCCAGATGATACTATTGCTTGTGGAGATACTCTCAACGATTTGTCATTATTTGAAACAGGATTAAAGGGAATTGCTGTAGGAAATTCTGAACCCAGATTAGTCGCCAAAATTCAGACAATGGAAAATGTTTATCATAGCCTATATCCGGGTGTCATGGGTATTTGGGATGGTCTTAAGTTCTATGGGAAGGATTAAACGACTACCAACATAATTCAATTCAGATAATTTTCAAATACATACAGGGAACAGGGAACTCTTAACAGGGAACAGGTTTGAAAGTCTTTTAGCATAAAGCTTTGTTCCTAACATTTGTACCTCATTTAGCTGAAATCTGCTGTAACTTTAAGACTTCTTTTACTGTAGCGATCGCCATCATTTAACTTGCACTTTTAATACTCAGTATCTGCTTATTGAAGAGACTTTTTTTTACAACTCAGGTTAAAGTAGTATAAAGATTTGCCATTTTTAAGTAAAAATTTTGATGGAAAATAACACAAGTCAATCTTTAGATCAGACCATCCCGAACCAGGATGACCTCTTACCTCGCTTCTTCCGACTAGCGATCGCTAATGTCCTTTCTAACATTATGGTTCCCATGGCCAATACCATGAGCGTGGTTTTCTTGGGTCATCTGTCAGAAATCCATCATCTAGCGGGGGTGGCCTTAGCAGGAAACTTGAGTAGCTTAATATTCCTATTTTTAGCCTCTTTACGAATGAGTACCACTGGAATGACTGCTCAAGCGGTAGGACGAGATGACCGGGAGGCCACACTACTGGTAGGATTGCGTAATGCTTTAATTGCTCTGGTGCTAGGTATTGCCATCATCAGCTTAAAGAACCCTCTGCAAGAACTGGGGTTTGGACTGCTCACTGCTACCCCAGAAGTCAAAGCTTCAGCCATTGCCTATTTTAACGCCCAAGTTTGGGGAACACCTGCGGTTTTACTCAACTTTGTCCTGCTTGGTTGGTTGATAGGAAGGGAAAAAAATGGTTTAGTTGTGCTGTTATCCGTCACAGGTAATATTACCAATATTGCACTCGACTACCTGTTTATTACCCAGTGGGGTTGGGAAAGTACGGGAGCAGGGTTGTCCTATACTACTAGCCAATATCTGGCTCTGTTGATCGGATTGATTGTTTTATGCGTAGATGTCAAGTGGCAAGAATTACAAAACTTAGCCGGGAAAATTTGGGACACTTCAGCTATGGTCTCCACTTTTACTCTAGGTGGCAACATCTTGCTCAACAATTTTATTTTTCTCTCAGCTGTGGTAATTTTCAACTACGAGAGTGCAGCACAAGGAACAATTACTTATACTGAAAATGCCTTACTCTTACAAGTAATTTTCTTGTGTAGTTATTTTATTGAAGGACTAGGATTTGGCACGGAAGCCCTGAGTGGAAATTTTAAAGGTAAAGGAGATTCTACGCAGCTAGTAGCTTTAGTGAAGATTTCTGTGGGAACTAGCTTGCTAATTGGACTCTTTTTCGCTGGGGTATGTGTGCTATTTCCGCAAACTGTATTTGGGCTATTAACCAGTCACAAGGAAATCACAGAACAAATTGATACTTATGTTTTTTGGTTACTACCCGTTTTGGGATTTATTGCAGTCGCTTACATACTGGATGGGTACTTCTTGGGCTTAACAGAAGGACACACCCTCCGCAATGTGAGCTTTGTCTCCTTTGTTGTCGGATTTCTACCTCCTGATATCGCTGCCTTTTCCGTTCATAGTTACCATAACCATATTTTATGGTTGGCTTTGTCCTTGTTTTTACTAGTCAGACTGGTGCTTTTTGTGGTACAGTTGCCCCGGACATTTAAATCGGAAATTCCCCAGTCAGAATTGTCACCATCATTGATTACTGAGCAACTTTCAGAAACATAAATTATGCCACTAATTAACTTATTATGAAGGATTCAGAAAATTTCCAATCTTCCCCTGATCCCGAACAAATATCCAACATTGTCCGGGGCTATATGCCAGTGTTAAATGGCTATCGTGGCATAGCCCTTTTATTGGTTTTTGTATTTCATTGTGTGTTAGAAATTCCAGTAAAACCAGACAACCCGGCAATATTTATTTATCAAAAAATAATGAACTTCGGTTGGTGTGGTGTGGATGCTTTCTTTGTTCTCTCTGGATTTTTAATTACAGGCATCCTGCTGGACAGTCGTGATAGACCAAATTATTTTAAGAATTTTTACGCTAGACGCATCCTCAGAATTTTTCCCGTTTATTATACTGTTTTAATTCTCTTTTTAGGAGTAATACACCCACTGATTCGCAGTTATGAACTGCCAAATGATTTAGATAGTTTTCAAATTTGGTATTGGTTTTATATCGAAAATTTGCAATGGCTATTGCAAGGAAGGTTTGATTATGGACCGATCGCACATTTTTGGAGTTTAGCTGTTGAGGAGCAATTCTATCTGGTTTATCCACTATTAGTTTATCTGATTCCCCGCAAATTTCTCAGCAGGTTTTTGGGGATAGTGATTATCGGGGCAGTCTTATATCGCAATTGGTTATTATTAACAAATCCCGTAAATTTTCAACTGACTGCGGGTATCTATGTTAATACTTTCTGTCGTCTAGATACTCTAGCCATAGGTTGTTTAATCGCTTTGTGGATGCGTTCAGAAACAATGATTCCCTGGCTAATAAGGATTGCACCAATAGCGATGATTGTTAGTGGTATTAGTCTGATGATTATATTTGTCATTCAGGGAGGAATTACTTTATTCACAGTAGGAATGGATTCCATTGGTTTTACTCTTTTAGCCATCTTTTTTGGCTCATTGATGGTTTTATCTATTACAAAGCCACAAAATAGCTTTCTCCCCAGAGTGCTAAATTGGCCTCCACTCCAAGGCTTGGGTATAATCAGCTATGGTTTTTACATTTATCATGGTCTACTTTGCTTATTGTTGATTAACAAAATATATAAATATATGGATAAATACTTAGGTAATTCTTTTATTATCTATCATTTAGTTACTATATTTTGTATTGGCATTTTAACATTAGCAATTTCACTTTTAAGCTGGCATTTTTTAGAACAGCCTTTTCTGAAATTAAAAACTTACTTTCCCTCAAAGCAGGAAAATAAATTGAGTGTAATAATTGAGGATTCTGGAGTCAGGAGTTAAAATAATTTATGACCCATTCAGAACTATCAAAATTATCACCTGTTCCAGACAAAATATCTAATCTTGTCCGGGGCTATATGCCAGTGTTAAATGGCTATCGTGGCATAGCCATTTTATTAGTTTTTTTATGTCATTGTGTGTCAGATATTCTAGGAGAACCAGTCAACCCGTTAGTGTCTTTTTATCAAAAAATAATGCAATTCGGTTGGTGTGGTGTGGATGCTTTTTTCGTTCTCTCTGGATTTTTAATTACAGGCATCCTGCTGGACAATCGTGATAAACCAAATTATTTTAAGAATTTTTATGTTAGACGAATCATCAGAATATTTCCCGTTTATTATATTCTGTTAATTCTGTTTTTAGGAGTAATACGCCCACTGACTCGCAGTTATGAACCGCCAAATGATTTAGATAGTTTTCAAATTTGGTATTGGTTTTACTTAGAAAATTTGCAATGGGTATGGCAGGGAAAGTTTGATATTGGTCCGATATCTCATTTTTGGAGTTTAGCTGTTGAGGAACAATTCTATCTGGTTTATCCACTATTAATTTATCTGATTCCCCGCAAATTTCTCAGCCATTTTTTGGGAATATTAATTGTTGGGGTACTCTTATATCGCAATTGGTTGTTATTAACAAACCCCGTAAATTTTCAATTGACTGCGGGTATTTATGTTAATACTTTCTGTCGTCTGGATAGTCTAGCTATAGGTTCTTTAATCGCTTTGTGGATGCGTTCAGAAATAATGATTCCTTGGCTAGTAAAGATTGCACCAATAGCGATGATTGTTAGTAGTATTGGTTTGATGATTATATTTGTCATTCAGGGAGGGGTTACTTTATGGACAGCAGGAATGGATTCTATTGGTTTTACTCTTTTAGCCATCTTTTTTGGCTCATTGATAGTTTTATCTATCACAAAGCCACAAAATAGCTTCCTCCCCAGATTGCTAAATTGGCCTCCACTCCAAGCTTTGGGTATGATCAGCTATGGTTTCTACGTTTATCATTGTCCGCTCGGCTTCACGTTGATTGACATAATTTATCAATATACGGAGAAATATATAGGTAAGTATTTCATCCTCTGTCATTTAATTGCTGTATTCTTTTTTGGTATCTTGACATTAGCAGTTTCCCTTTTAAGCTGGTATTTTTTAGAACAGCCTTTTCTGAAATTGAAAAGTTATTTTACCTCCAAGCAGGAAGATAATTCTAATTCTAGAAATTATAGCGAAGAACTGTCTAAAATCTCCTCTATTTGACAGAAGATAACCACTTAGTTTTCAATTAAAAAAGTCGCGGTAGTTTATATATAATTTCTTGACCAAGGAACAAAAATCAATGACCACAACAACCCTCCGGTTTCCTATTGATTTAGATGCTTACAAGCCTTTAAAATTAAATCCGGCTCATGCAACTTTGACTGATGAGCAAAGAGAAATCCTCAAAGCAAATATTCAACTTTGTCGAGATACTATTGTTTTTTTTACTGCGATCGCCGCAGCCAGAGGTGTAGGTGGTCATACAGGAGGGGCTTATGATACAGTCCCCGAAGTAATGATTTTAGATGCTTTCTTTCGCGGTTCTCCAGATAAATTTGTGCCAATTTTCTTTGATGAAGCTGGACACCGCGTGGCTACACAATATTTAATGGCTGCTTTACATGGTGAGTTGGATGTGGAACATTTGCTACATTACCGAGAACCAAATTCCATACTATATGGCCATCCAGAAAGAGGACGCACACCGGGGATCAAATTTAGTGCAGGTCGATTGGGACATCTTTGGCCTTATGTGAATGGAGTGGCGATCGCTCACCCAAATCAAACAGTATTCTGTTTAGGTTCGGATGGTTCACAACAAGAAGGTAATGATGCAGAAGCGGCACGTTTAGCCGTTGCTAAAAACCTAAATGTAAAGTTGATTATTGATGACAATAATTCTACCTGTAGCGGTTATCCTAGTGACTATCTACCAGGTTATAACGTGGAAAAAACCTTAGCTGGCCATGGACTAACTGTATTAACAGGACAAGGGGAAGACTTAGATGATTTATATAGTCGTCTGTGTCAAGCTGTGACTACTGATGGACCAGTAGCAGTGATTAATAAGCGTCCTATGACTCCTGGTATTGTGGGAGTAGAAGGTACACCTTTAGGACATGATGCCCTATCACCAGATTTAGCGATCGCCTATTTAGAAACTCGCGGCCATAATCAAGCCGTTCAATATCTCAAAGACATTATCCCCCTCAAACACACCTACAGCTTTACAGGTCCTAGCAGCAAAACTCGCCATATCTTTGATGCTACTGTTGTCTCCCTCCTCAGTAACATGACACCAGAAGAGCGTAAAGCTAAGGTGATGTGCATCGACAGCGATTTAGGCGAATCCTGTGGCATTATCAAAATTAGTAAAGCCTATCCAGAGATTTTTTACCACGGTGGCATTATGGAGCGTGGGAACTTCTCCGCAGCCGCAGGATTTGGCATGGAAGAAGGAAAACAAGGTATTTTCAGCACCTACAGCGCATTTTTAGAAATGTGCATTTCCGAAATTACCATGGCACGGCTGAATAAATCCAACGTTCTTTGTCAATTTTCCCATAGTGGCATAGATGAACTAGGAGATAACACCTGCCATTTTGGGTTAAATAATATGTTTGCAGATAACGGGCTAGAGGATGCTTACCCAACCCGTTTATATTATCCTGCCGATGGTCATCAAATGAAAGCTTGTGTTGAAACTATTTTTGATCAACCAGGTTTAAGATTCCTCTTTTCTAGCCGTTCCCCAGTTCCCGATATTCTTGATACCAATGGTAAACCTTTGTTTGGAGAAGGTTACACCTTTATTCCTGGCAAAGATGACGTAATAAGAGAAGGAACAGCAGGTTATATTGTCAGCTTTGGTGAGGTACTTTACCGCGCCTTAGAAGTAGTAGAAAACCTCAAACAACAGGGGATAGATGTCGGTTTAATTAATAAACCAACTCTCAATCTAATAGATGAAGAAGTAATGGCCAAAATTGGTTCAACACCATTTGTTTTAGTAGTTGAAACCTTGAATCGCCGTACAGGCTTAGGTGTGCGCTTTGGTTCATGGTTACTAGAGAGAGGATTTGCCCCCAAATACGCCTACATGGGAACTCATCGAGAAGGTTGTAGTGGAATTTGGGAACAATTACCACATCAAGGTCTGGATACTATTAGCATCATGAACAAAGTCAAGGAACTATTGAAATAATCTAGGGGTAGAAGATCCCCGACTTCTTTTTTGCTCATGTCAATAAATGATGAGATGATGTGAAAATATCTCCGAAAATTAAATATTCATGATCTGAAACCCTTGTAGAGAAGTTCCATGGAACGTCTCTACAATCTTTACCGGAGATGATGTGAGAAGTCGGGGATCTGGTTGTACAAAGTCAAGGAACTATTGAAGTGATCAAAGTGGCTTTTCTTGATCGGGATGGTGTAATCAATATTGATCATGATTATATTTTCAGACGTGAAGAGTTTGAATTTACCGATGGTATTTTTACCGCTTGTCGTCTGCTGCGTGATTTGGGTTATGAACTGATTGTAGTCACAAATCAATCCGGGATAGCCCGTGGTTACTATTCCGAACAAGATTTTTTCAGCCTCACGTCCTGGATGTGTGAACAATTTAATAATCAAGGTGTACCATTGCTAGATGTGTTTTATTGTCCCCATCATCCCCAGGCTGTTATACCTGAATATCGTCAAAACTGCCGATGTCGTAAACCATTACCTGGAATGCTTGAACAAGCTTGTCAAAAATATCTTATAGATATGGAGAAATCTATCATGATTGGGGATAGAATCTCAGATTTACAAGCTGCTCAAGCTGCGGGGGTGGGTAAATTTTTTTTGTTGAGTGAAAAAGAGATAGGCCAAGAATATTTGGATATCTGTACAAAGCTGGATAACTTAAACCAGCTAGAAGATTTGATTTACCTGAAAGATATTACATCAAAGTAAAACCACCATTCACACAAAGATATTGTCCTGTGACAAATGCAGATTCTTGACTGGCGAAGTAAAGCACTGCTTCAGCAACATCTTGAGTAGTTCCCCAATGCTGCATCGGGATTCTGGCTAAGTAAGCCTCCTTTTTCTCTGGAGGGGCGTTTTCATGGCGTTCTACAGGTATCCACCCTGGTGCAACAGCGTTAACTGTAATGCCAAAAGGAGCAAGTTCTGTGGCCATGCTGCGGGTAAAACCGAGTTGTCCACTTTTAGCGGTAACATAAGCACTGGAGTTATTGACGTTGCGAAAGCAAACATCGCTACTGATATTGATGATGCGTCCCCATTGTTTCTGTTTCATTGAGGGTAAGCAAGCACGGGTGAGCAAGTACGGACTCTTGACAAAAAAATCCAGCATAGTTTGGAAATCTTGCCAAGTGAACTGTTCAAAGGGGATTTGCTCTTGCTTGCCTGTGGCATTTAATACTAGGATATCTATTTCTCCTAGTTGTGAAGCGATCGCCTCATATATCTGCGTGACATCTTCTTCTTTGGTGACATCACCCCGCACCAAAATAGCTTTACAGCCTAAATCTTGTAACTCTGCTAATGTGCTTTCTGCTTGGGCGGTACGATTGTAGTAGTTGATAGCAATTTTTGCACCTGCTAAACCCAACTTCAGAGCGATCGCTTTTCCCAAGCCAACAGAACTGCCGGTAACTAAAGCAACATGTCCATCTAAAGACAATGACATAATTTAATTCTGTGAGGAAACTTCTTGGATAATTTTCTGAAGATTGATAATACTCTCCTGAGTGCCACGCTGTACATCGGTGGGGTTTTCATATTCGATCGCCCAATATCCCTGATAACCAGCATTGAGCAGTTCCTGAACGATCGGTTGCCAAGCAATGTCCCCTTCACCAATAGCACAAAACTCAGCATTACCATCAATCCAGCACACATCTTTCCAATGGGTATAGTTTACCCAAGGCAGAATCTGTTGTAATGCTATTAAGGGATCAATTCCCCCAAATTTCACAAAGTTACCCGGATCATAATTTAACCCTACCGCCGGACTTTTGACTCCTTCCATAATCTTGACGATTCGTTCAGGTGTACCTGTAGGGCCACCATGATTTTCAATTGCTAGTTTAATATCTTGGCTTTCGGCATAATCTCCCACCCGATTAAAGGCATAATGTAGTTGTGCAAAAATCTCATTTGGCCACTTATCTTGGCGATGGCCACCAGAGAAAATCCGCACATACTTTGCTCCCAATCTTGTAGCCATATCCACAAAGCGCTGCACTCTTTGAATTTGCTCTTCTAACTCTGATTCACCTTGGACCGTGAAATCATTTCTGGCCGCTAAACAATGAATTGAAACTCCTGCTTCCTCTGCCAATTCAGCAACTTTTTCCACTGACTCATCACTACAAGTATTCAGTAAATGCTTAGGAGCTTGTGGATGTATGTTAACTTCTACTGAATCAATTTTTAAGTCGTTTATCCATTGGAAATACTCTGGTATTTCTAATTCTCTCCATCCCCAAGCAGCACAGGCAAGTTTAGGTTCGTGAGTTTTGAGATTTGACATAATTTTTTCTGTTATTTCTGCCCTTGTAAATTTACTTTCATTGTAAGTATTCAGAATACAGAATCCAGAATTCAGCATTAAAGAGACTTTTACAGTCAAGCTGAATTATTCTCAAGAAATATTACTACTATCTATTCCTTATTGGATCAGCATTCTGACCGGAGGCGGAGCGTCTGGAGGCTCCGCTCTGACTCCTGACTCCTGAATTCTTACCTTTCATTTATCCTTTTACACCAATTCTCTAAAATTCAGCAACAGATCCAAAATCAGAAACCCTGATTACACTTGGCTTTCTTAATTTTGAATTTTGAATTGGTATTACACGATGATCAGTGATGATCAAATATTCAGTATATTTTAATCTTGAAAAAATGTTTATATATTTTTGTTAAGAAAGATGAAGTTATATTAAACAGATATTTTGTCGTTGACAAGATTAGGAATAGATTTTAAAATCATCCGAGATTTTGCTAACATTAAATCATATCTATTATGTTATTTCATGCTTGCCTACAATTAAAAATATAGCAATCCGATCTGAGTTGTGAACTGACTTTTGGAAAAAAGGGAACAGGGAACAGGGAACAGGGAACAGGGAACAGGTAGCGTTCATAAATGATTTAGGATTGCTATATTTTAAAAATATTTATTTATTCCTGACTGAAATTTTGATATTAGAGGTTTATTAGCAGATGTATAGACAGGGACGCAATTTTATAGAATTTTTGCTTTTTCAAATCATTTATGCTTTTTTATTAAAAATCGCGGAAAATCTCCTCATTATTACGGAGTCAATGGAACTGACTAAAAGGGAAAATGACCTGGCTAATTTAGAAGAAGAATATCAACAGTTACCCTGGCTCAAGTTAGTTCATGGGAGCTTGTTTAATTATTTGCGTAATAATTTTATTGATAGAGCAGAGTTGATAAAAACATCTCAGGCTGAGAATCATCTTTATCAATTAGATTATGAGGAGAGTCTTGATCTGCGTCCAGCTATCTGTGAGCAAGAAATCCACAGGGGATTAAAAGCAAAAGAAGGAAAATTTAACTTTACTGTTCCTTTCGCAGCAGTCGTCAAAGATGTAGAACTTTGGGGAACTTATGCTGTTGGTTTTACTCCAGAGAGAAAAGTCATTTTAGAAACAACTTTAGATAGAGTTGATTGTTTAGAATATAGTGTTATTGATACCCTGAAACAAGGATTTAATTTTCAATATCTTAAACCTGTTTCCGAAGCATGTCATATTGATTTGGCTTGTTCATTTGTGAACTATTGGAGTCATTTATATGCCCATTGGTTTTTGGAATCATTAACTCGATTAGAGGCTTTAGAAAATTATATTCAAAAGACCGGAGATAAGCCAGTATTAATTATTGATCCCCACCCGCCTATTTGGAAAATTCGTTCTTTAAACTTAATGGGTTATCGCTTAGAAGATTGTATCCAATGGCATGGATTTAGAGCTAAAGTTAATGAGTTAATTATCTGCTCAAAACGACGGGAAGACGGACGTGCCTCAGTTAAAGCTTGTCATTGGCTCAGAGAACGTATTCTGACTAATTTGTATAATGATACAAGTTCCAATACCACCAATATCACTTTAAATCCTAATGTTTTTATCTCCCGCAGAAAAGCCAATGCTAGACGCATTGTGAATGAAGAAGAAGTAATAAATACTTTAGATAAACTGGATTTTTCTACTTATGTACTAGAAGATTTAGATTGGGACACTCAGGTAAAAATATTTGCTCAAGCTCAATTTATTGTCACTCCTCACGGTGGGGGAGTAACAAATATTGTTTTTTCTCAGAACATAAATATCATTGAAATATTTGGACAGAAAGTTAGCCATTTTTACTATACAATTGCTCAAGGATTAGGCTTCAATTATGCTTGTATGTTTTGTGAAGCCAAAGGTGCAGATATTATTATCAATTGTGATGAGTTAGGTAAATTGATTCATAAGATGAGAAAAAATCTTTACTAATTCTGAAAAAGTATATTCTAGCACTGGAAATCATGCATTTAAAAGTAGTAGGATAAGTTACCAGATGCATCATAACAACAGTAAAGGCTAGACTCTTTACTATTTGGTGTGTTAGGGAACGCACACTACTAAACTACTTATATCATTTTGACTTGTTTTTTAAACGCCGACAATCATTTTCACTGTTATTGGTTCATTGTGAGAACCAGATTGATTAGGATCTAACTGATATGTATCTGGGTCTAAATAAGTGCCAAATAGACGATCAAAAATAGTTAAAGTATCTCCTAGATTTTTTCCTCTAGGATCATAATGATGTATGCTATGAAAGCGGGGAGTTACATAAACCCATTCGAGTATTTTCATCCAAGGCTGCCATTTGACATTGAGATGTATCCAGTTGTCTTGGAATGCCAAGTGCATTAATACGAACACCATAAACTGTGGAGGAATTTGCAGTAATGGGAAGCCTATATAAGACACAGTATATAAAATTGCACTACTTAAGCTTACTCTTTGTGCAGCCAGCCACCATACTGTATGACTTGAATGATGCAAGCTATGAGTTAACCAAATATACTGATTTGCGTGTTGCGCTCGATGAATTACATAATATAAAAACTCTTTTAATACGTAGGCGGCAATTATTCTCACCCATATAGGTAAAGATAATAAACCTATAGATTCTATGAAATTTGCAGGAAAAACCAATATTTTACCAAGTAAGATCCAAGTAATGTAAGTATTGATGATACTACAAGTAAATGATATTGATGCCGTCCCAAACTCTTTGAAAAAGGCGGATTTATATTCGATTTGACGGAGAGGACTTTGTTTTTCCCATAGACAAAGGATTGCTCCTGAAACAAAGAGCATTAACCAATAAAGGATTGTATCTCTCATCAGAAGGTATATTTTTTAAAAAAAGTTTTGCCGAAGATAAGGTATCATATTCATTAAGTAATTTCAACTACCATCTTTAACCTAAACTAAAAATTGATCAAAATAAAATTTAGGAGCTAGAATTCAGAATAAGATTGTGTGCGACTGGCGAACTACTAATTAATTCAGAACTTTCGGAGTCTAGAGGCTCTACTTCTGAATTCTTCTTCAAGAGATTGTTCAGATGACTGGCCAGGCGAATACTCGGCTCATACAGTATTTTATGTGGGTAGTAAACATACTTGTACAAACGCATCAAGAAAAAGATAATATCTTGCTTTTGAATAATAGCTGACTGCTTTTATATGAATAATCAATTACATTCACCTAAACGTTGCTTAGTGACAGGTGCAGCTGGTTTTATTGGCTCTCACTTGTGCGATCGCCTACTTGACTTAGGTCATAGCGTTATTGGTTTGGATAATCTAGTTACTGGTCGAACTACAAATTTAAAAGTGGCTCAAACCTATCCCACATTTACCTTGATCGAACAGGATCTAGCAAATATTTCCATTTCCACCTTAAAAAACATTGATTGGGTATTTCATTTAGCCGGACTAGCTGATTTAGTTCCCTCAATCAAAAATCCGGGAGACTACTATCATTCTAACCTACATAGTACATTCACTCTTTTAGAAGCTTGTCGCACTGCTCAAATCAAAAAGTTTATCTACACAGCCTCTTCAACCTGCTACGGTATTCCTGACCAATATCCCACACCAGAAACCTATCCCTGTGATCCCAAACATCCCTACGGTTTGACTAAATATTTGGGAGAACAACTTGTGATGCATTGGACGCAAGTTTATCAGTTTCCTGCCCTTTCCTTACGATTATTTAACGTGTATGGGGTGCGATCGCGTACAACTGGGGCTTATGGTGCAGTATTTGGTGTATTTCTAGCCCAGAAACTAGCCGGAAAGCCTTTTACTGTCGTTGGAGATGGAACGCAAACCAGAGATTTTACCTTTGTCAGTGATGTTGTAGAAGCCTTTATTAAAGCTGCTGAATCAGATATTGTCGGAGAAATTATCAACATTGGTTCTGGTCAACCCCAAAGTGTTTTATCGCTGGTGAAATTATTAGCCGGACCGATAACTCATATTCCTAAACGTCCGGGAGAACCTGATTGTACTTGGGCAGATATTACCAAAGCTACCACTTTACTAAAATGGCAACCTCAAGTAAGCTTAAGCCAAGGTGTAGCCGAGATGTTATCAAATATTGACCTCTGGCGAGATGCTCCAGTCTGGACACCAGAAACAATTCAGCAAGAGACAAAATCCTGGTTTGAGCATTTAGGGCAGAAATCAGCATGACCAATTCATCAATCAAACTCTACCAACAAGCAATCAAAGTACAAACTACTGGCAAATCCCTGTGTCAGATTACTCCCCAAGTGCAAGCAATCATCACAGAATCGGGAATCCAAACAGGGCTTTGTAATCTTTTTATTCGGCACACTTCAGCCAGTTTACTTATTCAGGAAAATGATGCTAAACCCGATGTAGAAGCCTTCTTTGCCCAATTAGTTCCAGAAACTGGCAAATACCTGCTCCCAGGAGAAGGTTTAGATGATATGCCCGCTCATATTCGCTCCGCCCTCACCCACACCTCTGAACAAATTCCCTTTGCTCAAGGTTTGTTGCAGCTAGGTCGTTTACAAGATATTTATATTTGGGAACATCGGCAGTCTGGTTATACCCGTGAAGTCATTATTAACATTTTGGGATATTAAAAATGCCACAACAATTAACTATTGAGCAAATTCCCTTTATCAGCCTCAAAAATCAACATGCTGCCCTCAAGTCTGAGTTACTGGCAGCGATCGGCGAAGTGCTAGATGGAGGGAACTTTATTTTAGGTGAGCAGGTAGCGGAATTTGAACGTCAGTTTGCTCAATTATGCGGTGTGCGTTATGCAGTTGGTGTGAATTCGGGGACAGATGCCCTAATTCTCGCACTGAAAGCGATCGGTGTGCGTTCTGGTGATGAGGTCATTACAGCCCCTAATTCTTTTGTGGCTTCAGCTACCTGTATTCGTGTGCTTGGTGCTAAACCTGTATTCGTTGACGTAGACGAAGATTACAACATTGATCCCAGTAAAATTGCAGCCGCTATTACCCCTAAAACAAAGGCCATTCTCCCTGTACATCTGGCAGGAAGACCATGCAAGATGGAACCGATTTTAGCCATTGCTAGGGAAAAAGGAATATATGTAGTTGAGGATGCAGCCCAGTCGGTACTAGCTGAGTATCAAGGTCGGTCAGTGGGTTCTTTTGGGATTATGGGTTGCTTTAGTTTGCATCCCTTAAAAATCTTAAATGCTTGTGGTGATGGTGGGGTAATAGTGACAAATGATCCCACACTGTACGAACAGCTAAAAATTATGCGGAATATTGGCTTACGTACCCGCGATGACTGTGTGATGTGGTCACATAATTCCCGTTTAGACACCCTACAAGCCGCAATTCTGTTAGTAAAATTACGCTACGTTCACGAATGGGTGGAACAGCGCCGAGCAAAAGCTCAGTATTACCAAACTCAACTAGCTGGGATTCCCCAAATTTACATTCCCGCAGAACGGGAAGAGGAAAAATGTGTATACAGCAACTTTATTATGCAAGTTGAACAGCGCGATGAGTTGCGCCAATTTTTGAGTGATCATGGCATAGGTACAGCAATTCATTATCCAGTGCCGATTCACCTATCTACAGCTGGTAAAGGATTAGGTTATCCAGAAGGCAGCTTCCCGGTGACAGAAAAACAGGCACAGCAAATCTTGAGTTTACCGATGTTTCAAGGATTGACTGTTGAGCAGCTTAAGTACATTTGTGACACGATTAAACTCTTCTATAAATAGAAAATTGGCATTTTAAGAAACTAACTCTGGGTTTCCCTAGACTCTTGACATTCCTATTCCCCACATGGTCAAACAGCGCAAAATTACGAGAAACTAAGTACAGTTTGTTGAGTTAGGAGAACACAATGGCTTGGACTAAAGTTCTGGCTGCTGCTTCTCTTGCGCCTGGTGCGCGGGAAGTGGTAAAAGTGGGTGGTAAAAATATCCTACTGCTAAATCACGAAAATCAACTTTATGCGGTTGATAATATCTGCCCTCATTTAAAGTTACCCATACAAAAGGGAAAAATTGAAAACGGGGCGATCGTTTGTCCTTTTCATCGCAGTGCTTTTGATTTAGGTACTGGCGAAGTAAAAAATTGGTGTCCCTGGCCTCCTGTTGTGGGTAAGGCGCTATCTTTGGTTTCCCAAGCCAAAACTCTACCAACTTTCCCGGTGAAGGTGGAAGCAGGTGAGATTTTAGTGGATATTCCTGCATAATCATAGTTAATTGTCAAGCGATCGCTCTCTTTGAATTTCATAGTAGGCGATCGCTACTCATCAAGCAAAAAATTAAACAACCGGTAAATTTTCATCCCTATCGAGATAGTGCCTAAACCATTGACTCGCCAGTTGCGCTACTGCTGCTAATTTACCTGGTTCTTCAAATAAATGGGTGGCTCTGGGAATAATCTCTAGCCGTTTTGATGAATGCAGCTTTGCCAATGCCTCTTCATTCATGGCTATCACTGGTGTATCGTCACCACCCACAATCAACAATGTTGGTGCTTTGACATCAGGTAAGGCTGAACCAGCTAAATCAGGTCTTCCACCACGAGATACGATCGCCTGTACCGCCTCTGGACGTTCTGCGGCCGCGACGAGGGCGGCTGCGGCTCCTGTACTAGCACCAAAGTAACCAACTTTCAGATGTCGGGTGTCTGAGTTTTGTACTAGCCAATCTGTAGCCCCAACTAACCGTGAGGCTAACAAACCAATATCAAAACGCAAATGTCTTGTCCGCAGGTCAATTTCTTCTTCTTTAGGAGTCAGCAAATCAATTAATAAAGTTGCCAGTCCCGCTTGTTGTAAGACTTCAGCAACATAGCGATTGCGGGGACTATGACGGCCGCTACCACTACCATGAGCAAATAAGACTATACCTGTAGCACCATTGGGAATCACCAAATTACCTTCTAGGTTAACCTCTCCTGCTGTCACCGACACCAGATATTCTTGGGGGTTTTGCGTTAATGTGCTATCCATTGACTCAACCTCCATTTATAAGTCATTAGCTACCAGTAATTTTTGTCTTGTTAAGAGTTCACATACCAGCGATACGTCCAGAATCATCTAACCAAACTTCTTCTAACTCACCAACACAACCAGCCGTTGAGCTATCTATTGCTACCCAACCGATAATTTGACTTAATTTGACTGCGACGCACAACATTGAGCATAATTTCCCTCCAATACTGTCTATTTTTCTGGAAATTTAATCAATAAATGCAGTGGCTAACCTTTTGCTATCTTGCTGTTTGGAAGGTGGATTCTACTTTGAGGGTAGAAACAAAATATGAGGAAAACGTGAAGAATTTTTTGATCCCACATTCAAATTTTGTCTTTCATCTGTGCAGAATATGTGGCGGCTCGGGTGAAATCTAATCAGTTCCGTCTGCAAAAGGAAGCAATTTCTCAGTTAATGCAATATTGCTAGTGCTGAGTTTCCTTTTCTAAATTTAAGGAGTAAATATGGGCAGAATGATTTTTAATGGTAAATTGGCGATCGCTACTTTCCTGGTGGTGTCTTGTGTTGCTTTTTCTGAGTCCCGTCTTACACTACCCAGTGCGGAAGCTAAGGTGAAAGCTACCAATTTCGCTACCCCCCTCAGCAACGCAGCGTTAGCAAAGTACCGGAACGAGTTTAAACAATGGATTCAGTCAGACCTAGATATGTTGGGGCTGGGCAAAATCACCAACGTTGCCACCCCTATGCCCCCTGCACTGCTCAAATTTCGCCAGAATTGGGCAAAGACCGATGCTCAGGTTGCTCCGTTTTTGGGCAGTTGGGTTAGGGACTGGAACTTACATCCTCATGATTTTATGACCGTGTTCCCTTCCAAGACTTTAGGGCAGGTCTGCCTGATCCGCACCCGACGAGACATGACGGAAACAGTGCCATTTCAGGAAATCACCACACCCCCAGAATTTTCGATCGCACGGGTAGTTAAAGGTCAGTTATTAGGCACAAAAACTCAATCGGGGCGATCGCTTCTGTTTCCCACCCCAGCTTCTGCTTATCTACCCTACAACACAGAATTTCTTGGCACGGTAGAGAGCGATCGAACCTTACGTCTCTACGCCGCTCAAGGTCTGCCGTCTGTCAATCCCAAGTGGGACAGCAACATCCGCCAACAACTTAAAGCCTATGGCTGCATATCTAATCAGAATGTGCTGAATTAATTATTTTATGATTATTCTAGATTAGTAAGAATTCAGGAGTCAGGAGTCAGGAGTCAGAGTAGTTATTATACAAAGAATAGAGGTTAGTCATATTTGTCCAAAATCATTTAGCTTGATTCTCCAATTCTCTCTTATTCTGGATTCTGGATTCTGGATTCTGAATC
>DATGXQ010000120.1:0-3322 GCA_035298905.1 Nostocaceae cyanobacterium
ATGACCAATGACCAATGACCAAGAACTAACGACCAACCATGTTAAGCCCCAGAAGAACGAAATTCCGCAAACAACAACGCGGACGAATGCAGGGTCTAGCCCACCGTGGTAGCACCCTCAACTTTGGAGATTTTGCCCTCCAAGCCCAAGAACCAGCTTGGATCACCTCCAGACAAATCGAAGCTTCTCGTCGAGCCATGACCCGTTACATCCGCCGGGGTGGTAAAATCTGGATTCGCATTTTCCCAGACAAACCAGTAACTATGCGCCCTGCGGAAACCCGGATGGGTTCTGGTAAAGGTTCACCAGAATTTTGGGTAGCAGTAGTTAAGCCAGGACGGATTTTATTTGAAATTGCCGGCGTGGCAGAAGAAGTAGCTCGTGAAGCCATGCGCTTGGCTGCCTATAAGTTACCGATTAAAACCAAGTTTATTGTCCGTGAACAGATTCAGGAACAGGAAGAACAGGAGTAAACTATGCCTCTTCCCAAGATTTCAGAAGCTAGAGAATTAAGTGATGAAAAACTGGCAGAGGAAATTATTGCTGTCAAAAAACAGCTGTTCCAGCTGCGGTTGCAAAAAGCCACTAGACAACTAGAAAAACCTCACCAGTTCAGACACGCCCGCCATCGTTTAGCCCAATTATTGACAGTAGAGTCAGAACGTAAACGGGCAGCAAGTCAATCGGCCCAGGAAGCAAAGTAGAAGATTATGGCAATTAAAGAACGAGTTGGCCTGGTAGTGAGCGACAAAATGCAAAAAACGGTAGTAGTAGCCGTAGAAAACCGCGCTCCTCACCCCAAATACGGCAAAATCGTAGTGAAGACCCGGCGCTACAAAGCTCATGATGAAGAGAATCAATGTAAAGTGGGCGATCGCGTCCGCATTCAAGAAACTCGCCCTCTGAGCAAAACCAAGCGCTGGCAAGTCACAGAAATCCTCAACACCAAAGCCTCAAGTTAATAGTTGTTAGGAAAATAACAACTTCAAGGGAGATTAATTGTGATTCAACCCCAGACCTATCTCAATGTCGCAGATAATAGCGGCGCTCGCAAATTAATGTGCATCCGTGTCTTGGGTGCAGGCAACCGCCGTTATGGTGGAGTAGGCGATCGCATTATCGCTGTAGTGAAAGATGCCCAACCCAACATGGCTGTGAAAAAATCAGACGTGGTGGAAGCGGTAATTGTGCGGACTCGTAAACAAATTAACCGCGATAGCGGTATGAGTATTCGCTTTGATGATAACGCCGCCGTGATTATCAACAAAGACGGTAATCCCAAAGGAACACGGGTATTTGGTCCTGTGGCACGGGAATTACGCGATAAAAACTTTACTAAAATAGTTTCTCTCGCTCCGGAGGTGCTGTAATGTCTACAAAACAGCAACCAAAATTCCACAAAATGCACGTCAAAACTGGTGACACCGTGCAGGTAATTGCAGGTAAAGACAAAGGCAAAGTCGGGGAAATTATTAAAGCATTACCCCAAGAAAGCAAAGTCGTTGTCAAAGGTGTCAACATTAAGACCAAGCACGTTAAACCCCAAGCAGAAGGGGAATCAGGAAAAATTGTCACCCAAGAGTATCCGATTCATAGCTCCAATGTGATGCTTTATTCCACTAAACAAAACGTTGCTAGTCGCGTCTGCTACACCTTCACTGCTGAAGGTAAGAAAGTGCGGATGCTCAAGAAAACAGGTGAGATACTGGATAAGTAAAAATTCAAAATGCAAAATTCAAAATTCAAAAATGAACGTTTTTAATTTTGGATTTCTAACTTTTGAATTGGAGCAAAGCGACCACCCTGACCAAGACCAGGGAACTACAGGAAAAAATTATGGCCACCACCAGACTGAAAACTCTATACCAAGAGACGATCGTTCCTAAGCTAACCCAGCAGTTTAACTATACCAACGTCCATCAAGTCCCCAAATTGGTGAAAGTCACTGTTAACAGAGGTTTGGGAGAAGCTGCTCAAAACGCTAAATCACTAGAAGCGTCTATAAATGAAATTGCTTTGATTACCGGTCAAAAACCAGTAGTTACCAGAGCAAAAAAAGCGATCGCCGGCTTCAAAATTCGTCAAGGTATGCCTGTAGGCATCATGGTGACACTGCGGGGTGAAAGAATGTATGCCTTTTTGGATAGATTAGTTAGCCTTGCCCTACCAAGAATCCGTGACTTTCGTGGTGTTAGTCCCAAAAGCTTTGATGGTCGTGGTAACTATACTCTAGGTGTACGGGAACAGCTGATCTTTCCAGAAATTGAATATGACAGCATTGACCAAATCCGTGGTCTAGATATTTCCATCATCACTACAGCTAAAAACGACGAAGAAGGCCGCGCCTTATTAAAAGAAATAGGAATGCCTTTTCGTGATCAATAAGTTCATTTAAAGAGGAAACGATGGCGGCTAACGACACAATTGCAGATATGCTAACGCGCATCCGCAATGCCAACTTGGCAAAGCACCAAACCACAAACGTGCCAGCCACAAGAATGACTCGTAGCATTGCTAGAGTGCTACAAGAAGAAGGCTTTATTGCTGAAGTGCAAGAAACAGGCGAAGGGGTGAAAAAGAACTTAGTTATTTCCCTCAAGTACAAAGGGAAAAACCGTCAGCCCCTGATTACTGCCTTAAAGCGAGTAAGTAAACCAGGTTTGCGCGTTTACTCTAACCGCAAAGAATTGCCGAGAGTATTAGGTGGTATTGGTATTGCCATTATTTCTACATCCAGTGGAATTATGACAGACCGCGAAGCCCGCCGTCAGAACTTAGGCGGTGAAGTGCTTTGCTACGTCTGGTAGTCAGGGAAAGGTGATTGGTGAGTAGGAAGAGGGAAAAGAAAATGAATCTTTTCTGCGTGTGTTTATCACTCAATAATCCAATACCCAATACCCAATACCCAATACCCAATACCCAATGACTAACGACTAAGGACAAAGAATCATGTCTCGTATTGGTAAACGTCCCATTACTATCCCTGCCAAAGTGGAAGTAGCGATCGACGGTACTAAAGTAGTAGTGAAAGGCCCCAAAGGAGAACTTTCCCGGACTTTAGCTCCCAACGTTATAGTTACCCAAGATGGCCAAACATTACTAGTTACACGGCGGGATGATACCCGGACTTCTAGACAACTGCACGGACTAAGCCGTACTTTGGTTGCCAACATGGTTGAAGGAGTTTCCCAAGGTTTTCAACGACGGTTGGAAATTCAAGGGGTAGGTTATCGGGCCCAAGTGCAAGGTAAGAACCTGGTTTTAAACATGGGTTTTAGCCATCAGGTGCAAATCGCCCCCCCAGATGGTGTTAGCTTTGCTG
>DATGXQ010000121.1:0-7673 GCA_035298905.1 Nostocaceae cyanobacterium
ATCAATAAACTGACGACCGCATTTTGCACAGATGTAGTTTTGTTTACCTGATTTCTTTCCATTTCTGCGAACGTGACTTGATGCACACCTTGGACACTCCATTGCTCTTACCCAAATTCATACTTCAATTATGCAACGCCGGTTACAAAACTATGTTAATAATAAATATGCTCAAGTTGAGCGGAAAATAAAGGTTTCATAAAAATAAAAAAGAAGATTGACTGTAGAATGTGACGAACTTTGGTCATTTGTAGATAATAAAAATAATAAACAATGGGTGTGGTTAGCTATAGATAGAGACACAAGAGAAATTGTTGGTGTTTACATTGGAGACCGCAGTGAAAACGCAGCAAGAGAATTATGGAAGTCTCTACCTCCTGTTTATAGACAATGTGCTGTTTGTTATTCAGATTTTTGGTCAGCTTATGCTTGTGTTCTCCCGAGTAAACGTCCTAAACCTGTAGGGAAAGAAAGTGGCCAAACTAATCACATTGAAAGATTTAATAATACCCTACGCCAAAGAGTTTCTCGTTTAGTTAGACAGTCTTTATCCTTTTCTAAAAAATTAGAGAACCATATTGGGGCTATTTGGTATTTTATCCATCATTATAATTCTTGCATAGCCGTCTAGTCATTTTATCACTACATATTTATTACTATCGATCTGGTAAATTGTTCAATATTGACCGTAAATAATTCACTATCTGATCAAAGTTACTAGAATATTTTGATTTTTCCACTTTGCTGCTCAACTCAAATCATACAAGTAGCATATCTTAAACTGAACACTTTTGCCTAGTCTCTCAAAGACAACGATAATTATTCTCATAATGAGAATTGCTGGACTCTGATAGGTTCAGTTGACTTTTTAGATGAGTTTGATAAAATTGAGGTATAATTGCCATTAATTAGGTCTTTTTGACAAAGTGAGGCCTATTTTCTTTACCATAAATCGCTGCATTCTTTACAACATAAGCTTTTTAGCCTACTTTGTCACCCCTTCAGTAACGATTGTTCATTATTTAACCCTACTGCTTTAGCAATTCCTGGCAATGCTTTTCTCTTTGTTTCTGCTGTCATTCCTAAGTGCAATCGTTTAAATGCTTCGTAACTTCTTACTTCTGGAGACAATTTTTGGTATGCACTACAATAATTATCTACAAAAGTGATTGTAGTGTTAGGAATTCTGGGCTGTGTCATAACTCCAGCACTCTTTTTAGCGTTCTACTTTTATTTTACTCTTTCTCAGTTTGATGGAAGAGGGATATGTAAATGATTTCACTTAAAGTGTTAATATAATTTGATATAGTTATTAGTAAAATAATATTATGTCAGAATGCAGCATTGTCAAAATATTATTATGTTTGTGAAGTCTTGCACGACGATAAGAAGTACAATCAACAAAAGAGGGGAAAATAATATCACCTTCACCATTTAGCGTTTTTGCCAGTTGGCATCTACTGATGAAACAGAAAATTGCTACATCTCATGAAAATTTAGCGGTGATAGAGGTAGCAGCACCACACATCTTGGATAGCTTGTTAGCGAACCCACAAACAGCATCTTTGATTCTTACTCGTCTTTCGGAATGCTGTGCTGTGGTAGCACCAGGACAGTTTGATGCGCTTTTATCTCGGTTATTAAAATTAGGCCATTTACCAAAAGTGGTGAGGTAAGGATGTATGTCGGAATTATTACGCTTTGAACCTTACCTTAGTCATATTGATTATGATTTGTTAGTTCCCAGTGCTAAAGTTTGGGGTGGCAAAGGTTCTACTCGCAAACAAGATTGTATTAATACTATCACTAAAGGGTTAAAAAATCCGCAAACAGTGGCATCTGTCATTGCTCAGTTAAAACCATTTGAACGGTTAGCATTAGAAATTGTTCGAGAAAATGGGGGTGAAATTGAGGCAGAAAATTTGTTGCTGAGGTTGCGACTGCTAGGTGCAAAAGATTTACCAGAGTTGCATCAACAATATGAAAGAGACTACATGGTTTTGACCAAATATTTAGTTAAGCGGGGAATTTTTCTCTATAAAAGGGATTTGAGCATTTATACTAGCTTTGGGATAATTCCTGGGTCTCTGTTTACCGATGAAAGATTGTTAGCACAGCTTGATAAAGTACCTTTACCACAGTTACCTTTAACATCAGTTACTCCTCCTAAAACTACTACTTTTCGTCGTCCTACTACTGTAGTTTTAAATATTTTAGGAATGTTGCGGACAATAGAGCAGCAAGGTGGATTAAAAGTTACTCAAAAAGGTACTATACAAGTTAATAGTCTGAAAAAATTTGCTAAGTTACAAAATTGGCAATTAGAGAAAATTGAGGTTGATGGGTTTGATTTTCCAGAACCTGCGGATGCTTTTACTCTGGCTTTTCTGCGTTCTAACCTGTTAACGGACAACGAAGAAGAGACTGCTTTTGTGTTAGAAACTTCGGTGGAAGAGTTTGCTAAGTGGTCTCCGCAAGAGCAAGTTAACGAAATTCTATCTGGCTTGGTGGAGTCGCCAGACTGGGCAGAATGGAGCGAAAGAAGTTGGTATAATGAGGAATTATACTATGAAGCTAGACAAATTATTCTATTTGTTCTGAAGATTTTACCAGCAGAAGGTAGAGATTGGATTGATTTTAATGAATTTGAAGAATTATTATTTAAACGGATCGGGGAAAATTTTTCTATATCTTCTAGACCTCAATATCCCAGGTATTTTAATAATCAAGATGAAAAAACTGCGGTAGAAAGTTGGCGGACAAGATTACGTCAGGAGTGGATAGGTCAGGACAGAATTTGGTTAAAATATGTATTATCTACTTGGTTGTATTATTTGGGAATTGTTGAATTAGGGTTAGAAAGATTTGCTGAATCGACTGTGCAAAATGAAACGGTGGTCTGTTTTCGCTTAACTGATTTAGGTAGAACAATTTTTTATCCACATTTAGCTGGTAGCATTGGTAATAATAAAGTTGACTATCAACCAGCGTGGATTGTGCAGCCGAATTTTGAAATAATGGTGTATTTGGAAGAGGTTAATCCTGTACAATTGGCATTACTAGAAAGATATAGCGATCGCCTGGATGTACAGCAACACGTAGCCAGATATAAGTTAACCAAAAACTCAGTATACAAAGGCTGTGAAAATGGCTTATCTTTTAACGAGTTTTTAACTGCTTTGAGAGAAGGTTGTAAGGTTAATTTACCGCAAAATGTGGAAATAGAAATCCAACAATGGGGTAATTTAAACCAGGAGATAACTTTACACCAAGAAGCGCAGTTGCTGGAGTTCCCGGAAAAGAAAACAAGGGATGCAGCAGTTGAGAAGGATTTAAAAGGTAAACCAATAGGCGATCGCTTCGTTTTAGTCTCCAACTCGGAAACGGCTAAACAGTATGTGTGTTATCGCTTTGAGTATGATCAATCCTTACCCCCTTGTCTATCGATTAATAAAGAGGGAGTTGTCACACTAGACATAGGAATTCCCGATTTACTAATTCATGAACAGCTAAATCGGTGGATGGAATCTAAAGGTAATAATAAGTGGCAGATCACTCGCGCTAGTGTGACTAAAGCAATCAAAAGTGGGGCAAAAATTGAAGCATTGCTAGAATTTTTACAATTTCGTTGTACAAATAAAGTTCCTAAATTTTTACAAGTAGCCATTCAAAATTGGGGAGGTAAACCAGAAACAGTAGAAATAGCAGAAGTTTTAGTATTACGCTGTACTAATTCTACAGTATTTAAAGCGATTACATCTAGTACAAAAATCACTCCCTATTTACTAGGAAAACTTGCACCTGATATTTTATTAGTCGATGAACGGCAATATTCAGAGTTAGAAAGTGAGTTAGAATGGGCAGGTTTTAAAATTTCCGACAAATTAATTGATGTCCCCAAAGTAAAAGAATAATTTTGAATTTTGAATTTTGAATTTTGAAGTGTTATGTCTTATTTTCCTGAAAACGCGCTGATTATTCAAAGCGATCGCTCAGTTTTGTTAGAAGTCCATTCCCCCCGTGCTGATGCAGCCAGAGAAGCGATCGCCCCTTTTACTGAATTGGTGAAAAGTCCAGAACATATCCACACCTACCAAATTTCACCTTTGAGTATTTGGAACGCACGCGCCGCAGGAATGCCCATTGAGCAAATGATAGCAGCATTGGAGGAACATGCCAAATATCCCATGCCAGCTGCTGTAGCACAAGAAATTACTGCGCTAGGAAATCGTTATGGTTTAACAGTAATTGAACGTTCAGAAGATTATTTATTACTAAAAATGGTGGATGCACCATTAGTAGAATTATTACGTCGTAATGATGATGTTGCACCATTATTAGGAAAACAAGTTGATAAATTAACTTTTCAAGTAAATCCCGCTTATCGGGGAGTATTAAAACAAGCATTACTTAAAGCTGGATATCCTGCGGAAGATTTAGCCGGCTATGTGGAAGGTGATAGTTTATCCCTAAGTCTGCGTCAGCAAACATTATCTGGTGGTGAATTTATTTTACGGGATTATCAGAAAGAAGCCGCAGAAGCTTTTTACCAAGCAGGAAGAGTGCAAGGGGGAAGCGGTGTCATAGTTTTACCTTGCGGTGCGGGTAAAACTATGGTCGGGATGGCGGCCATGGTTGCAGTACAAGAAAATACTTTAATATTAACAAGTAGTTTAACTTCAGTGAGACAATGGCGACGAGAATTATTAGATAAAACCACACTTTCAGAATCAGATATTGCTGAATATAGTGGTGAAGTGAAAAATACTGCACCTGTGACTTTAGCAACTTATCAAATTCTGTCTTATCGTGCTAGTAAAGATGGTGATTTTCTCCATTTTGACTTATTTAATGCCCGTTCTTGGGGGTTAATTATTTATGATGAAGTGCATCTTTTACCAGCACCAATTTTTCGGGTAACGGCAGAATTACAAGCCCGTCGGCGCTTGGGATTAACTGCAACACTGATTCGAGAAGATGGGAAAGAAGGGGATGTTTTCGCACTAATTGGGCCAAAACGTTATGATGTGCCTTGGCGGGAGTTAGAGGGACAAGGCTTTATTGCGGCGGCTGAATGTACAGAAATTCGTGTCCCCCAAGATAGCGATCGACAAATGGAATATGCTACAGCTGAAAAACGTCATCAATTTCGTATCGCCGCAGAAAACCCTCAGAAATTGACAGTAGTCAAAGAATTATTAGAAAAGGAAAAAGGGCATCGAGTTTTAATTATTGGCGAATATATTGACCAGTTACAGACAATCGCTAAACTCACTAAATTACCAATAGTCACAGGTAAGACTTCACAAAGAGAACGAGATAAAATTTATGAGCAGTTTCGCAGAAATGAAATTGCTGGTTTAATTCTCTCGCGGGTCGGAAATTTTGCCCTAGATTTACCCGATGCGGATGTGCTAATTCAAGTTTCTGGTAAATATGGTTCTCGTCAAGAAGAAGCCCAACGTTTAGGTCGGGTTTTGCGTCCTAAATCTGATGGACGTAGCGCCCAATTTTATACTTTAGTTTCCCTCAGAACTTGTGAAGAAGAATTTGCCCGTCATCGTCAATTATTTTTAGCAGAACAGGGTTATAGTTATCGAATTGAAATATTAGATGAAGAAAATTAAACTTTACGAGCGATAAAAGCTGCATGGGCTTTTGGTAATAGGAATACTCCATAACTAAGCAAAATTTCTACCTCAAAGCCAACTCGCTCAAGTATTTAAGCAAGTTCTGTGGCTTTGTATAACCTCAAATGATGAATTTCATCATCCCTTTGATAATGTTCTTCTATCTGTCGAAAAAAGTTATTTATGTTACTCTTTTAAGGAGAATTTTGTAAATTACACTGTAACAAATATTTTATGAAAATATTCCCTTATGATACATTTACAATATTGATACCCGCTCCCCTACCAGTAGTTCAGCAAAGACTAACCACAAATGTTGAAGCGGTAAAATTGTATCGGTTTTCTAGACAACATGCACCCTATCAAGGAACAATTTCTGAACAAGGCTTTCAAATCAGTCGAATTATTCACTCTCGCAATTCATTTTTACCAATCATTCGGGGAAGTTTTGAATCAAAATCCTATGAAACAGCAGTTCATGTACAAATGAGTTTTCATCCTATTGTCATGGGATTTCTAGGGATATGGTTTTTATGTTGGTACAGTGCCACTATTCCCATATCCTTAGCAGAAGCTTTACATGTTAATATGAGGTTTGTATTTTTGGGAATGCCTCTGATTATGTTAGTAATATTTTGGCTTACTTTCTGGAGTGAAGTCAATCGCAGTCGTAGAGACCTAATTCAGATTTTACAAGGACAAATTATTGAGAAATAAAGTTAATAGATGCAGTAAGTTTTGCAGGACTATACTAACGAAGTAAACCTTAAGGCATAGGATGGAAGAGAAGATCAGGAAAAAAGAAGTTAAATAAAACCCAAGTAGTGAAAGCAATTGAAATAGTAATCACAGCAAGAACTGGTGCAAGAGACAGATATTGTAAGAAATAGCCTCTTTGATCACTAGATTTTTTCATAACTTATTCTCCAAGTTAAACCATTTATTCAATTGCTTTAAATCTAGAAAAGTATATTTAATTTTTATTCTTACTAAAGAGAGAATTGCTTAATAATCCTAATATCTTATTTTTCCTATATAGGCAAATAGTTTACAAGATAGTATTTCTCACATTTTCCCAGAATAATCTAGTGGAAATACTTAAAATTCTTAAACATCCCTTAACCATTTTTATGTATTATAACTTCATCGTAAAAATATTGAGTAAACAATGAAGCTTCTTCTAACTGGAACTATCGTAGGTGCAAGTATAATTGCCCTAACACCCTTAGCAGCTAATGCAGCAAGTTTTTCTTTTACCAGTACACTGAATGGCGCTCAAGAGAATCCACCAGTTAATACACCCGCTACAGGTACAGCTAAAGGTACATTAACTGGTGGCCCTGGTAGCTGGGTTTTTAACTATGTAGTTAATTACTCTGGGCTGCAAGGTGTTATTACTCGTCCTTTTGCTCACATCCATAATGCTCCTATTGGAGTAAATGGTCCAGTAGTTCACGATTTGGATAAGGCCAACACTGCACCCATTGCAGGTAGTACTGCTGGGACAATTACAGGCGATTGGCGGTTTGATGACCCCACCAGACCGTTAACAGACGCTTTGGCTCAACAGCTATTAAACGGTAACACTTACTTTAATATCCATACAAGCCGTTTTCCCGGAGGAGAAATTCGTGGACAAATTAAAGCTGTTCCTGAACCTCCAACTCAGTTGGGTTTCTTAGCACTAACAGCTTGGGGTATCAGCTGGCAATTTAAGCGCTACAAACAGAAACAGAAATTAGCTGCTTAATTTTTACATCAACCTGATGGTAGAGACGTTTGAGGAAGCGTCTTCTAGAAAAATTTTCCAATTTATGTAAGTATTCAGCAGTCTTTAGGGGCGAGCGATCGTTCGCCCTTAATGCTATAGCAATCCGATCTGAGTTATGAACTGACTTGTGCAGAGACTTACTTTTCACGGTAAGTCTTGATATCCCAAGCTCAAAGCTCCATTTTTCGACTTATTTTCTCGGAGTGTCAAGATATTTTCTCCAACCGTCAAGATATTTTCTCCAACCGTCAAGATATTTTCTCGGAGTGTCG
>DATGXQ010000122.1:0-4137 GCA_035298905.1 Nostocaceae cyanobacterium
CATCATCAGCCGGAGTGGGGGTATATTTGGCGAACAAAAGATATATTACAGTGCGGAGGCGGCGCTGCGGACGGGGATGGAGTGGGTGAGGGATGAGGGAGGTTGAGTGCGATTGGTGCGAGGCGATCGCATCTTCAACTGACAGCAGACTATCGCTCTTTAATCTGTTAGCGACTAGAATCCTCTGCATTTCTGGCGAGTTGAGGACACAGCGTAGGGTTAACTTGCAACCGATGAGAATGCCGTGAACTCGGCTGTGGTCTATATCAAGACTATGTATTTCAGTATTAGTGAGTTGTGGTAACATTTTTAAGTATAAAAGATTGCTGGTTACACTTTTGGGGATAAAAAAGCTCTCCGTAGTTGCTATACATGGGTAAAAACTGGTTACAAAAGTTATAAAAAGCAGTATTTTGAGATTGAAAGATGTAGCAAATAGTTATTAAATTATAAACGATAACAGTAGAAAGTTATATAAAACGTCAAATTGATAGGGTTGATTTAGCCAGTAAATAAGCAGACAATAAGCATAAGATTTGGTGAGAGGGATTGTTACTAAAGCCAACTGTACTGCTATGCAAACTTTAAAACTGATTGTCCATACCAAGCCACAGCAGCAATGTACAGTAGAGCAAATCCCTTTCAACATAGGGTCGGATGCAGATAATGACTTAGTAATTAGTGACAAAAGCGTAGATAGCTTTCATGCTAGAATCATTTGGCGACAAGAAGAATACTTGTTAGTAGACTTGGGCAGCAGTAGTGGGACGCGGCTTGGGAGAAGCGAGTTGAAATCGTTACAGCCGATGGTACTGGAAGATAACAGCTTGGTGCAAGTAGGACAAATAGTTATCGAAGTGAAGTTGACTGCACCAGGAGAGGCCAACCCCAAAACATTAATATTTGCCCCAAAAGCAAAAACTCAGTTAGTAAATGGCTCTCTCCAGCCAGAACAAGTAGAAAGTATTCGGTTAGATGCAATCAGATTGAACAAATCTACTAGTCCTATTTTGGGGACAAAATTAATCAACGATATCTCGTTGTCAATATTAGAGAAAGAATTTGTGATCATTGCGGGAGTAAGCGGTGGGGGGAAGTCCACGCTGATGGATGCGCTCAATGGGCAAAGACGAGCGAATGGGAAGGTATTAGTGAATGGAGTCAACCTTTATAAGCATTTTAAAGCGTTCAAGAAGCTCATTGGTTATGTACCACAAGATGATATAGTCCACCCAGAATTGACAGTATTAGAGGCGCTAAATTATGCAGCGCAGTTGCGATTGCCTAACGCCACACTAGAGCAAAGACAACAGCGAATACAGTTAGTATTAGAACAACTGCAATTGACAGGACGTAAGAATGTAGCGATAAAAAGGCTCAGTGGTGGGCAACGCAAACGAGTATCTATTGGGGTAGAACTAATTACTAAGCCAGGGTTGTTTTTTTTAGATGAGGCAACATCGGGTTTAGATCCGGGGACAGAGTATCAGATTATGACCCTGTTGCGTGAGTTGGCATCCTCTGGCAGTACGATTGTGTTAATCACTCACGCAACAAAGAATGTAGTGATAGCGGATTTAGTAGTGTTTCTGGCCAAGGGTGGACATTTAGCTTATGTAGGACATCCAAAGTTAGCGTTCGATTATTTTGGGGTACAAGATTTTGATGCCATATATAACCTAGTAGAACGACAGCTAACACCGCAACAATGGGCCCAAAAATTGAAAGCTTCGGCATATTATCGCAAATATGTGGAAAGTCGTCAGCAATCGATGCCGAGTATAAAAGTGCCACCAGTAGCAGTTGAGCCATCGTTTTGGCAACAGTGGGGGGTGTTATGTAGGCGCAACTGGACAATTCTGATCAAGAACCGGATGAGTTTGGCGCTGATGCTGTTGGGAGCGCCGATTTTAGGGTCACTAAACTATGCACTGTGGAAGACGGACTTATTTGATACCAAAACAGGAAATGCAAACCAAGCGATTACGATGTTGTTTGTCACAGTGATTATGGCGGTGATGGCAGGGTCACTAGCGACAATGCCAGAAATCGCCAAAGAAACGTCCATCTACAAGCGAGAACGAAGTGCAGGACTAGGTATCGTCCCCTACTTAGCATCGAAATTCCAGTTAGCATTAGGGTTAGCACTGTACCAATCAGCGATACTGTTAGGCTGCATGGCGAATGCTGTCAGTATTGGGGTAGATTCTGTCAGTTTAGGTTTAATGTACGGAACTTTATTTTTAGCGTCTTTTGGCAGCATGGTGTTAGGGCTATTAGTATCAGCTTTAGCGCCGAATCAGAGTGTCGCTCCCCTGTTAACGATATTGGTGCTGGTTCCCCAAGTAGTATTCGGTGGTGGCATATTGCCAGCAAGTGAGTTTAAAGATGCTGGCAAAGTTATTAACTACATAATGTTAACGAAATATCCGTTTGAGTCGTTAGTGTCTCTAAGTTCTATTGGTGCTGATGTAGCAGATGACCCGTGCTGGTCAAAAACCTCCTCACAGAGAAAAGCCTTATCCGAACAAGAAACGGCGGTGTGTGATTGTTATGGAAAGAATATTTTCCAACAGTGTGAGTTTCCGGGACTAGGGAAAGTACAGCAGGAAGATTCTTTTCCCCTCAATGTTGCAAAAGCTCGTTTACTCATAGAAGGGGTTGAGAAAAATTATGGACAAATGTTCAATACAAGTGTGATGGAATCATGGTTAAAAATGCTGTTGCTGATTGGTGGTATTTCAATAGTTCTATTCTGGACTCAAGCACTCAAGGGCTAGAGTAATCGGTAAGCAACCGCCCCTGTAGTTTCATGGTTGCAAACTTCCATTACACCGTCAGTACAAAGACTTTCAAGCAGAGAACGGACTTCTGGTACAGGCAAACCCGTTTCAATTACAGCATCAGCGACAGAAATGCTACCACCTTTGCTTTGAGCAAGTTTTAAAATGGTGACTACATCATTTCGTGGAGTAGAGTTAAGTGGGGGGAATACTGGTGGAGGTTGCAGTAAACTAGCATCAGTGACGGTTACTTGTCCTGGCACAGAGCCGCTAACTTGTCCACCAAGGTTAACAACTACTGTTTGAGTATTTGTTTGAGTTTGGTTGCCACCGCGCAATGCTACGTATTTCAAATTCTTCTCATCAACCATTGCCGGGATTAGTGCCAAATCAATTAGTTGCCCAAAGCCAAGCAGTCCAAAGGTGAAAAACCAGATCAACCCTGACACTACCTTGCCGCAATAGAATCGATGTATGCCAGCAAAACCAAATAAACAAAAAAGCCACAGTAAGTAGGCGACTCCTTTGGAAGCCATGTCAATAATACCCTGTTAGTAACCTTCTGGTATTTATAACAAGATTTTAATTTTCTTTACATATAGAGAAAAGTCCCGTAACAAAATATCATCTAACCCCATAATGTGGCACAGGCACATCCTCGCTCTGATGTGGGACGAGAAACCACCATTGAAAAAGGCTTATAGCTGTTTTGAGCTTCTGTTTGGTGGGCTGACGCGCAAACGGCTTCGTTGCACCGATGGAAGCCATTGTTAAGTTCATCAAACAGAGCAATTGACGATCGCGCGATCGCGCTCTTTAGTGTAGCCATCGCTCACGAAGCCAAAACGTCATCAACTGGATACCCGTAACGCATCGCTAACGCATTAATTTAGCGGCAAAATTACTTCACGTAGAGGAAATAAGACAAAATCTGCTGATTGCAACGATTTCGGTAATTTGTTGCTAATCTCGGTAAGAATACGCAATAATCGTAATGCGAAGTCATGCAGTTAGAGGGGTAAATGCTTGCAATGGTAAAACCTCAAATCGTGGTCAGACTGGCTCCAGAATTATTGGAAAAACTGAATAACTATGCCCAGCAAACAGGCGCGTCAAAGACAGATGTGGTAGTTGGTGCGTTGTCACAGTATTTGGGATGTGCTGAGGCATTGCCTTTAAACCAAAAAGTCGCGGAACTCGAATCGAGGATAGCAACGGTAGAAGCAATGGTAAAGGTTAGTTAAATCAAAAGTATATAGAAAATTATTATGTCAGCAGAAATTCCAACACCAAAAACAATCTGGATTATCACAGAAGAAACAGAAGCTGCAACTACTACTCATGAAACAGTGAC
>DATGXQ010000123.1:0-9941 GCA_035298905.1 Nostocaceae cyanobacterium
TTATACATCAAATTAGTTTTGTGGATAACGTTTTCAAAACCCCATTTCTGATAAAAAGAAACCATTTCTGTTAAGCAGAATAGGGAAATTACTTCTACATCTTTTAATTGGGGATGATGAACTATTTCATCTAGTAATTTTGCTCCTAAGCCCATTTTTCTATGGGTTGGTTTAACGATGACATCATAGATGGTTGCTCGATAAACAAAGTCACTCAGAACACGAGCAAAAGCAATGAGTTGTGCATTTTCATCTACTAAAGCCACGATAATATCTGATTTATCCAACATCTTGGCTACACCTGCATAGGTGCGCTTATTAGACCAAAATTCATTTTTGTACAATTCTACTAATTGGGAAATTTGTGTTTCAGATAATTTGTTAATAACTTGGTAAGTCATGAGTAGTTAATTAAAGTTAACAAAAAGTTAATAAGTAGATTTAGCTAATGTAAAAAAGTCAAATTTTTTCACCATTTCCAAAAAGGTGAAAACAGCAGGAACTTGGAAACCATTGGCTAAAATGGCTACGCCAATAATTCTATGTAAAGGATTAGGTAAACTGTACACTTGAACGTTTGGGGGTAGGGGTACAGCTGCTAAACTAGGCATGATAGCTGCTCTAAGTCCTTGATTCACCATACTAACGACTGTGGAATCTTGTTGAATATCAGTAGAGGTTTGCATGGGAATTGTGACATGGGTTTTAATGTGGGTGTGTAGCTCACGTCCACAAGGGGTACAGGGAAGTAATACTGGTGAATAAATAGCAATATCTTCCCAAGTAATTTTACTTTGAATTTTTGCTTGTGGTGGTAATAAAGCTACAAATTCATCCCGTAAAATTTCCCAGGTGATAAACTCATCGGTAGTGGGTAAACAGGTAATGCCTATGTCAGCACGTCCTTCACGCAGACAATGTTCAACTTCGGTAAAGGCTGGGCATTCTATGATTGTAACTGCCACTTCTGGGAATTGGTCATGAAATTGAGCGATCGCTTTTGGTAAAAGGTGAGTTGCTACACTCCGAAACGCAGCAATTCGCACATGGCCACCATGTAAACCTTTGTGTAAGTCGGCCTCCCTTTGCATCATCTCTAAATGCTGCATTGCTTGTCGTGCATGGTATAAAATGCGCTCACCTGCTGGCGTTAACACCGCACCATAACGACCTCTGGCAAATAAAGGTACTCCTAATTCATCCTCTAAGGTAGCTATAGCATGACTTATGGCTGGTTGGGTAAGTTGTAACTCTAAAGCTGCTTCGCTAAAGTTACCATGCTCTGCTACTGCAACTATGGCTTTAAGTTGGGAGATTTTCATTTCTACATCAAATTAGATATATATTCATATTTAACAAACTTACCAGAACTTTTTATTCACTCTGTCAACTAGGGTTTTTTATATCTATAAATGCCATTTATATTAACCATACAAGCTGTGATTTGATTACTCCGGCTGAGGTTGGTAGAGTTAGATTGTCTGAGCAAGTTGCAGGAAATATTTTATGAAAAATAATATTGAATGTCTACAACCAGAAGATATAAAAATAGATTCTGGCTCTAAATTAAGCCGTAAATTTAGGTTTGATAACTCTGGCGAGTTTTGGCAGTTTTTCTATGAAATGTGGCAAAACTTTCTAGTCAAGTTAATGGCTGATCCCTATGAATTACAAGTAAAAGAAAAGATTGACCGCTACGGTAATCAATATTGGCAAGCATACGATCCCTTAACTGGAAACTCTTTTACTTCTGGTTCGGAAAGGGAGGTTAGTATGTGGATTGAACAACTCTATCGACAACGTTAAAAATAGGAGAGGAAAGACAATTCTAGTTAATGCAAATTGTAAGTATTCAGAATACAGAATCCAGAATTCAGCATTAAAGAGACCTTTACAGTCAAGCTGAATTATTCTCAAGAAATATTACTACTGTCTGTTCCTTATTAGATCAGCATTCTGACTCCTGACTCCTGAATTCTTACTGCAAATTTAATTTCATAGTTAAGGAAATTCCCTCAACACGGTTAATCTTTTCAGATCCCTCAATGACTTGCCAACCAAATCGCTGATATAAATTTAGGGCAGGATTTGAGCTTCGGGAACTTAGTGATATTGCTGGGTAATTAGTTTTAGCAGCATTAATTAAATGGGTGAGTAGTTGTGTCCCTATTCCTTGATTTCTATACTCAGGTAATACAGCAATAGCTAATTCTGGAATTTGATCATTGATATAACCATAGCCCTGGTTATTACCTGTGAATAAACGCAGCCAAGCTGCACCCACTGGTTGATAATTCTTAGCTAAAGCTGCTACAAAACCTAAATCAGATTTTTGCCCCCAATTTTCAACATACTTTCTTAATTCAGGATGATTCATAGCATCTTGAATTGTTTTATTTTCTGCTGACAGATGTGCTGCTTCATAAAGCATCTGCCAGAGAAAGTTTTCATCTGTTAGTGTAATTGGACGAATTATGTACATTTAGATTTTATTTGTGCTTTTAGTGGTGTAGACAAACCATCAATACTTTCTAAATTCTTCTTTTGTTGATACTCTATAATTCCCTCTTCCCCTTTTTTAGCAGCCCAGTTGATCAAAGTTTGTCGTTGTCCTTGGTATTCGTACAATGGCACACCAAAACCACAGGAAGTTTGCACACGTTCAATGTTGGCGACAATAATTTGTCTTGCTCCAGGCATGGGAGTAAACTTAGGATAGAGACTATCCCAATCTGGAGAATTTGGTAAAATTGTATATCCTTGTCCATAAAGACGCAGAATTAATGGTGGTTCTTGAAAGGCACAAAACAAAAATGTGATTCTACCATTTTCTAATAGATGGGCTGATGTTTCATTACCACTACCTGTTAAATCTAGATAAGCTACTTGATGGGGTGAGAGGATGCGAAAGCTTTCTAAACCTTTGGGAGATAGGTTAATATGGCCTGTAGAACTCAGGGGCGCACTAGCAACAAAAAACAATTTTTGTTCGGCAATAAAGCTTTGTAGTTCGTCAGTGATGGAGTCAAATAATTTAGCCATATAATATGTGATGAATAGTGGTGAGTTAACATATTTACAGCGTATTTCTTAGCCGATAATTCAGCAAGATGGAAATTTGGGAGATTTTAAGCTTTGTTTGATTTTACTCCTCCTATTCAAAGAATCAATAGCCCGATCGCTCTTTCTACTAATATAGAATTATACGTCCTACGCCTTGACCTTATGCACCCTTGGGTCAATGGTAATAAATGGTTTAAGCTAAAGTACAACCTGGCTGCGGCTAAAGAACAGAATTTATCCACTCTTCTTACCTTTGGTGGTGCTTACTCTAATCACATTATTGCTACGGCTGCGGCGGGTAATTTGCTGGGCTTCCGTACTATTGGCATCATTCGCGGCGAGGAAACTTTACCCTTAAATCCTAGATTGCGTTTTGCGGTGGAACAGGGAATGCACTTAGTATACATGGATAGACAAACTTACCGCCAACGTAATACTACAACACTACAGAAAGAGTTAAAACAGCACTATAGGCAAGTGTTTATGATTCCTGAAGGTGGTTATAATCTGTATGGTGTACGTGGTTGTACAGAAATTATTTCTGATATAGAATTATTTGATACTGTTTGTCTCGCTTGTGGAACGGGAACCACATTAGCGGGTATTGCCCTCTCACTAAAACCCACCCAGAGAGTAATGGGCTTTCCCGTGTTAAAGGGTGGAGAGTTTCTAGAAAAAGATATTAATAACCTTCTGCAAGATTATCTGAACTCTGGTTTACCTGCACCTTTTCCCAAACCTGCACCTTGGCAGCTAGTTTGTGATTACCATTTTGGCGGCTATGCCAAGGTAAAAGACGAGTTACTATCGTTTTGTCAACAATTTAACGCTGTTCATGGCATCCCGTTAGATTATATTTATACGGGTAAAATGTTTTACGGGATGTTCGATTTAATACAAAAAGGTAAATTTGGAGGAGAGCGCATTTTACTAATACACACTGGTGGTTTACAGGGCAACATAGGTATAGAAGAATGCCAAAAATTACAGTAATAAATGAAAAAACTTCAGAATCAGTAGAATTGTTTTGCCAAGCTGATATTTACTTATATAGCAATCCTAAATCATTTATGAACACTCCCTGTTCCCTGTTCCCTGTTAAGAGTTCCCTTCTCTCCACAAGTCAGTTCTCAACTCAAATCGGATTACTATAGTAATAAATTGCTGAAATCTTTGTGTAATAAAGGTGGCAAATTTTTTGTTCCCAAAACTGATAAAAGAGGGCGAAATATGGGATCAAAGTAGTTGTAAATCAGCGTTCTTAGGTATATTTAAAAAATCAAGATTGTTGTAAAATTTTTGTAGAAACGTTCTAAGGAACGTCTCTACATTGTCAAACTATTGTATTAGTATAATGTGGTGAGATTTATTTTCCCCAAGGAGAAGGAATTGCTATAGTTGAAAGGGCTTTGTTAGCCATCAATCTGATAGCCGTCTTACCACAGGAAGGACATTCTACTTCTACGAGTTGTTGGGATGATACGTCTACTTCACACAATAGCCCTTGTTTACAATGCCAGCATTCGTATATTACCCGGCTTACTGACTGGTTACAGTCAAGAATTTTGACGTGTTGAAAATTTCTTACTTCACCATCTGGCCGTCTTGGTTTGTATGGTTTTTTAAATTCTCTACCTTCTCTATCTTCTCTACCTTCTCTACTTTCTCTACCTTCTCTACCTTCTTCTCTACCTTCTCTATTTACTTTTAATTCCGGTTTGTTAGTTAACTCACTCATGGATAATAGTACCTAGTTCTACTTGGTTAAGGTTGTTAGTTTGCGCTTGTTCGTGAAATTGGCAGCTTACTCAATAGCCTGGCTGAGAAAAAGCCTGAAAAATTGAGTTTACTTTCTAAAGTTTAACAGGTGTCCAGATGTGCTGTTAGATCCTACGAGGAGATACCAGGAAAAACAGGATATTAGTTTAGTAATTCTACTCAGCATTGAGTAAAATCAAACCGTTATTTTGTAATTTCAGGAACAAAAATATTCTTAAACCTAAGCGTGTAAATTAGCTTGTTCTTGTAACCAAGGATCTACGGCTTGTCCATCTTTGCGCTTCAGTTCAATTTCTATGACAAACACTTCTTTAGAACCGGGAGGTGCAGGTTTTTGGTGAAAGAGAATTTCATAATCTTGAGGATTTTGATTATGTTCTTTTAACCAATCTTGTACTTTTGTCACAGCAAAAAATGATTGTCCTTGGGAAAATAGGCTGGTAATCTGCATTTGTAAGGTATAAGGATTTAATCTACCCATTGTTTTAAACTCCTTTGTAAAGTAATTTATATTTTTAATTTTAAACTCTGTTTAATTTTACAGATTAATCTGTAACTAAGATTTACCGAAGGCACATTCCTCTATCAGCGTATTCCAATGGTTTGTATAGATTATTTCTAGTTTTATTTTGTTTCTTCTATTAATTATTGAGAAGAATTATAAACTATTATCATTCTATTATACATGCTATTAAAGTAATAACACTTAATAAGGCTATAGAGGTAGCATAAAAGTGACAAGTCGCAATAAAAAGTGTTAATAAGAAAAAATTATTGGTTAAAGCTGTTTTTGTTGTACCAGCGTCTATTACTATTACTGGTAATTGCAATATTAATATGTAGGGTAAGCAAGATGCCCATTAGTGTCAACTTAACGAAAAAGGGGCGGTTAGAAACCGCGTCTACACAAGCAAAACCCACCTGCGTGGGTTTGAAAACCTTGATTTTTCATTAGTCCGCGTAGGCGGACTTGGCCTGTATAGCCACGAATTCTATTCGTTAGGGCTTAAGTTTACACCTATGCAAGATGCCTACCCTGTAAGATATTAACTTAAAGCGGTTTGTAGTTCGGTTTTGGCGGTTTCTAAGGCTTCGGGCAGTTTACTTGCATCTTTTCCACCTGCTTGGGCGAGGTTTGGTCTACCACCACCTCCTCCTCCACAAATTTTAGCGATCGCCCCGACGAATTTACCGGCTTGTACACCTTTCTTATTGACTTCGGGACTAAAGGCTGCAACTATGCTGACTTTCCCAGCTTCGGGAACTGAACCTAGTACCACCGCACCGTTACCAATTTTCTGTAAGAGTCTTTCCGCAGCAGCTTTTAAGGATTCTGCATCTACGTCATCTAATTGGGCGATAATGATCTTATGTTCGCCTAAAGTTTGGGCAGATTGCAATAAGCTGTCAGATTTGGTAATGGCTAGTTGTGATTTCAGGGTTTCGATTTGCTTTTGGCTGTTTTTCAGTTCAGTCTGTAAGCTGGTGATTCTATCGCTGACTTCTTCGGGTTTGACCTTGAAGCGATCGCACAAATCTTTGACTACTGTATCACGTACCTGCAAATAATCCAAGATGGCTGCACCGGAAACAGCTTCAATTCTTCTTACCCCAGAAGCCACACCAGCTTCCGAAATAATCTTAAATACTCCTATTTCCGCAGTATTGCTGACGTGAGTACCGCCGCATAACTCCATAGAAACGCCGGGAAAATCAATCACCCGCACCTGTTCACCATATTTTTCGCCAAACATAGCTACCGCACCCCTAGCCTTAGCCTCTGCTAAAGGTAATACTTCTATTTTCGCAGCATGTGCCTCAGAAATCCAAGTATTTACGAGTTCTTCTACTTGTTGTACTTCTTCTGCTGTGAGGGGACGGGGACAGTTAAAGTCAAAGCGCAGTCTGTCAAAGGATACCAAAGAACCGGCTTGAGAAATTCCTTCATCCACGATTTGCTTTAAAGCCGCTTGTAATAGATGGGTAGCGGTATGATTAGCTTGAGCGCGACGACGACAAGCGCGATCGATTTGGGCGGTGACATCATCACCTACCCTCAGTGTACCCCGTTCAATGCGTCCAAAATGCACAAAGAAATCAGATTCTTTTTTCACATCTTCCACACGCACTAAGATTCCATCACCGGAAATATACCCTTTATCGCCGATTTGTCCGCCAGATTCGGCATAGAATGGGGTTTGATTGAGGACAATTTGTACTTCTGTTCCTGTTTCGGCTTCTTCTTGGGGAACACCACCGACTAACAACACTTCTACTTTTGCGCTGGTGCTGACTTGAGTATATCCTAAAAATTTCGTCCCGTGGATGTGTTCAGCTAGTTTATCTAACGAACCCTGAACGGTTAAATCAATAGTTTCATGTGCATCTCTAGCACGTTGTCTTTGTTTTTCTAACTCTACTTCAAAACCAACTTCATCAACACTGAGGTGATGTTCCTCTGCGATTTCTTGAGTTAATTCTAAGGGAAAACCGTAGGTATCATACAGAGTAAAAGCACTTTCCCCGCTAATTTGGGTTTGTCCTTGCTGTTTTACTTGTTGAATAATTTCCTCTAGTAATTTTTCTCCTCTATCTAGAGTTTTGAGGAAGTTGGCTTCTTCCCGTTGCAATTCCGCTTTAATGGCTGCTGACCGTTTTCTCACATTGGGATAAGCTGATTCTGTCAGAGAAATTGCTACTTCAGCAACATCGGTGATAAATTCGCTGTTTATTCCCAATAGTCTACCATGACGCACCACCCGCCGAATTAACCGCCGCAAAATATAGCCTCTTCCCACATTAGAAGCGCGGATTTCATCAGCTATCATGTGGACAACAGCGCGGACATGATCACCAATTACTTTAAATGATACTTTGGTTTTTTCATTACTAGCATGATAATCAACCCCGGATATTTCCGCCGCTTTTTTGATAATCGGGAAAATTAAATCTGTTTCATAATTATTCGGAACTTGTTGCAGGATTTGCGCCATTCTTTCCAAACCCATGCCGGTGTCAATGTTCTTATTTTGCAATGGGGTGAGATTTCCGTCCGCGTCTCGGTTAAATTGCATGAACACTAAGTTATAAAACTCAATAAACCGAGAATCATCTTCTAAATCAATGTTGTCGTCTCCTCTTTCGGGGTGAAAGTCGTAATAAATTTCTGAACAGGGGCCACAGGGGCCAGTGGGGCCAGATACCCAGAAGTTATCATCTGCACCCATGCGTTTTATCCGCTTTTCGGCTACACCGATTTGATCCCGCCAAATATTAAAGGTTTCGTCGTCTTCTTCAAAGATACTGACAACCAGGTTTTGAGGGGAAAAACCAAAAACTTTGGTGGATAATTCCCAACCCCAAGCGATCGCTTGTTCCTTAAAATAATCTCCAAAGCTAAAATTACCCAACATTTCAAAAAATGTATGGTGGCGTTTAGTTCTACCTACATTCTCTATATCGTTGGTGCGGATACACTTTTGGGAAGTTGTAGCGCGTTTAAACTCCGGTGTGCGTTGTCCCAGGAATATCGGTTTAAATGGTAGCATCCCCGCGATCGTCAGCAGCACCGTTGGATCTTCTGGTACAAGGGAAGCACTCTCAAGCGGTTGGTGTCCCCTTTGGGTGTAGAAGTCAAGAAATAATTGGCGAATTTCGTTACCGCTAAGATACTGGGGAGTTGAAGACATGAGTGTTTGCAGGGTTTGCGTAAGTACTAACTATTGACATTTTCCCACCGCGATGGGAGGAGAAGTCTAAAAATCACTGCTCAGGTGAACTGTTGTCCAAAATCGGTTATTCTGGAAACAGTGATCCCTATTGTAGTCAATCAAGACACAGGGCCATGCTCTGCACAGGCATAAACTAGCCCTACAGATTATGTTACTGGGTCTATAGTTCTAGTATATTTCTGTTAGCGTTCTCGTTAACTGCTATAATGCCGATTTTCGGTTTTTGAGTGGAGTCTTAACAACAAGACAACTTCACTCAACACTGCCAATTGAGTATTTTATACCTGCCAAAAGTACACTGTTCTGAAATAAGGTGGTGTAATGCTTATCATGGGTAAATTTCTTAGATTAACCCTATGGAATAAATTTATCATACTAGAAGTTGAATCTTAAGTGTGTGAAATTATATTTGTTTGTAAGAATTCAGGAGTCAGGAGCCAGGAGCCAGAATAGTTACCAAAAGAGGAATCGATAGTAGTGATATTTGGAGAATCTCATTCAGCTTGACTCTTAAAGTCTTTTTAATTCTGAATTCTGAATTCTGAATCCTTACATTTGTTTACACCCATCTTTTTCATCTCAGGAGTTTAAATTCTTAAGAAAAGATTTAGAAAGTGGGTCAGAGGTAACGGTATAGAGTTAAAAATAATATATATAACAATACCCGTCACAAATCAAAATAATTAATCATTATCTATAGCTGAGATAAAAATATGCCATAACTAAGCATTCAGAGCAATTCAAAATAGTCTCTTGTCAGCCGTTTAGAGTCTACAAACTTCCAAATGTTAGCACAGCAGGATCTGATAAAAAATCCGCTTAGTCGCTATGAAGATTATAGCTGCTAATAAACGTAAATTGAAATGGTAATAACTTACTAAGGTTGTTAAAGTTCATCTGTTAAACTTGCCAGTAAAAACTCTATGAGATAAAATATCTAGCAAGGATAAAAAATGAATTTTTCTCTTTTATTAACACCATCAAATATATTCTATCTGTACTTGCTTTATGATGGTAACTATGCTCTATTGCTTGGTTGAAACTGGATTAAATTTCTTGCTTTCGGAACAATTGGCGATTTAAGAAAAATCATAGCGGTTATTTTTGGGAAGTTCTAGATTATCGGAAAAACCGTAAATTATATGTTTGTTAGACAGCAAGAATTTTGAGGTTGTGTTCCCACTTTCAATTTGCATTTTCCCAGTGACAAACTGCTATGGCAATGTCAAAAATATAATATTTTGTAGTTTTGATAAAATCATCGGTAATGAGTAAAGCCTAAACAGTCTGTAAAATATGCAGTAATTTAAATTTTGCTCCTAGTTTACTGTAATATCACCAGTAAAATTCAAGTTGTTTTGATATATT
>DATGXQ010000124.1:0-6416 GCA_035298905.1 Nostocaceae cyanobacterium
CAACTACCATCAACATCCCTTACCACCAGCCAAGCTAAAATCAATTCAGTGGTTGGAACATGGAACAGTTCAACAATCGGTGCGCGTAGTCCGTCAAATCGGAAACTCGGAATTTTGCCAAGAATACATTTTACAAACAGCTTCGCCATTATTGCAGATAAACAATACCATAAATTGGCAAGAAAATCAAGTATTAGTTAAAACTGCCTTCCCTCTCAACCTCAACGCCGAATTTGCTACCTACGAAATCCCCTGCGGTGTCATTCATCGTCCCACCAACCCCCGAACCCCCGCAGATCAAGCCAAATGGGAAGTACCCGCCCTACGCTGGGCTGACTTAACCGAAACTTCTCAGCAAACCTATGGAGTAAGTTTACTCAACAATAGTAAATATGGCTACGATACCCAACCCAGTCAACTCCGTCTCACTCTGCTTAGAAGCCCCAACTGGCCAGACCCCAAAGCCGATAGAGGTATACATAAATTTAGTTATGCCTTATACCCCCACTCAGGAACATGGGCAACTGCTCACACCGTGCGACGTGGTTATGAATTTAACACACCTTTACAGGCTTTCATTACTTCCTCCTCAACTACCGGAAACATCCAAGGAGAAAGCTTTATAGACCTATCAGCAGATAATTTAATCTTAATGGCACTAAAACCCGCCGAAGATAACCCACAAAAGTTAATAATTCGCTGCTACGAATCTCAGGGGGAAACAGCAGAACTATCTTTAACAAGTAATATAGGTTTAACTCTAGGTGATGCTGTAGACTTGCTAGAACGTCCTCAACCCCAAACCCCGACCATCCAACCTTGGAAAATAGCCAGTTTTGAACTTTTACCAAAAATGTAGGCAGGTATTACCCACCTACATATTAAAAAGTCAGGTCTGTCTTCATTTTGAATTTCAAATTTGAATCTTTTATACCAATTCTCCAAAACCTAGCAGCAGATTCAAACCCTGAAACCTAGACTAAATCTAGCTTTGTTAATTCTGAATTTTGAATTGCTATTAATCTTCGTGATCTTCAAAAGGATCACTTAACTCTTTACTAGGAGGTCCAAAAGAAGTATAAATTGCCATAGCGGTTACAGCAATTAGTACTGCACTAAGAGATACACCAAGCGCTACACCGGGATCTAAGTCCATAGATTAGGGAGATATTATGAGAGGTTATTTGTCTAAATATTACAAAATTTTAAGCAAATTGTATAGGAGTTTTAACTCAACGTAGTAGCAACACCTTAAGGCTACTTTTGAGTAGTAAATGAGTAGAGCTATCAAAAATCAGGACATGAATTCTTACTCACCTCTGGATGGCAATAATATTTAAGAACGGTTGCTAGGTTGTCGCCCAGCCAGTACGCCACTTGATCCGGTGAAATATTAGAAGCGATCGCCCAGGTAGCAAAAGTGTGGCGCGTGCTGTACGGATTGAGGAGCGGTACTTTACCCGCTTCTGCCAATTCTCTGACCACACCAGGGTAATCGTAATTTTTGACTTGGAATCCTCTCCAGCATTTATCTAAACTGGAGAGATTAAGTCTTGCTCCCTCTTTGGTGGTAAAAATCAGAGCTTGGGGGTCTGGTTTTTGCGGTCGGATAGATTGCAGTAGTAAATTTAACTTAGAGCCATTCTCGGTAGAGAAAGTTCTCTCTTTTCCGTTCTTTGTGCCTTTTAAGATTTTGACCGTAGAAGCAAACGACTTGTTAATGTGGACATGCAAGCAGTCAGGTGATACATCTCCCCATGTCAACGCAAAAGCTTCTCCAGGACGACAGCCTGTCCAAAATAAAAATTTAATTATTGGCGCACAGTATGAAAATTTAGAATGTTGTTCAAAACTATGAATTATTAAATCCCTCTGCTCAAGGGTAAATGCTTTAATTTTATGTTTAGTTTTTTTTGGCTTGGCAAGTTTAATTTTTTCAAAATTATTTATGACAATTAAATTTGAATTTACCGCCCAATCGCAACACCTGTAAAAAGCTGCAACACACATCCATGCTGTATAATAGCTATAATTTTCTAACAAGTAATCTCGAATTTCTGAAGACTTGCTTAAATCATCAGTGGGTAACTTGTCTATAATTTTCTTGATGTAATCATAATTGTACATCGTAGACAGTTCTAGGTGCTGTCCTTGATAGCTTGAATATCTGTCCCACAATTCTAGTAATTTTATTGTCGGTGTTTTTGGCTTGTACTCTGGTTTAGCTTTTTGATTTTTAAATTTTAGATAACGAGATAAGGTTGGGTCGAAGTCTCCCAGAAAAATATCATTTTCTATAATATTTCTGAGGCTACGTACTTTTATTCTATTATTTTCATTGTCTTCTAATCCCGTACTGAGATAAAACTGTTTATCAAAACCTTTGACCCTAAATCTAATTGCTAATTTATTGGATTTAGGGTCAACGGTGATCCATTTGTCATCACTCATCTGAATATTCTTCAAGTCTTTCTAAATATTTATCTATCCACTCGTAACATTGTTTACGGCTGCCAATAAACTCAGCGTTTGGCTGATAGCCGTGATAGACCCCTGGCAATAAACAGGAATGTTCAACGTAGTATTCTAGTATTACGGAGTAGAAAGGAGATAATAAAATAAAGTGATGTTTCATGACTTAGGAAATTCCTGATAAACTTGTCTGTCTAACTCATTGCCCCCGGCTTTTGATGTACGCCCACCCCATTGTTTAAAGAAGAAAGGAACATTAGCCGCTTGGCATTGGTCTCGAATAGAGCGCACCCATTCGGCGTTTATTGGACGATGTTTTGCGCCTGACTCCCCGCCAGTAATCACCCAATGAATATCTGTTAGGTCAAGATTTGATAATGCTCCTAATAATGGTTCGCAGGACAAAAATTTAATTTTGGCTGGCACTTGTCGCAGGTAATCAATGCGGTGTGCATAATCTTGTCTTTCTACACTTACCCCCATCCAGATGTTAGGATGCCATTCTAACTGCGGTGCTAATTCTAGTAATCGCTCGTGTCGCTTGGTGAGGATTTGGTAGGTGTGCCAAGGTGTTTGTTTGCAAATATCGAAAACCTGTTTTATAAACTCAATCGGTACATCCTTGTGGAATAAGTCAGACATCGAATTGACAAAGATTTTAGATGGTTTCTTCCAACTTAGAGGGGTAGTCAATCTTTCTGGGTGCAGAGTCAAATTGAAGCCGTTGAGAAAATTATTAGGGAATCTTTTGGTAATTTCTTCAGCATAACAGTGAGTACATCCAAGGCTAATTTTGTCGCATCCAGTTGTAGGATTCCAAGATTTATCTGTCCACTCTATGCCTGTTTTAGTATTAGCCATTGGTGCAAATTAGTGAGGAGTATATTTCTGGTGATGGTATCCAAAGCCCTTGCTGTCCTTTGATGGGGATGGTTTTTTCAAGGGGGCGAATGTTGTTGAGATGCCAGGCGTATCTCCCTGGTGTCCAGTCGCCTGTATCTCGTTCCAGTTGGCAAGCTGGGCGAATTGTTATCAAATTACACTCGGACAGATGAACGATCGCCACCACTTCCCCAAACGGTAAATTTTGAAATTTTGGTAATTCGTTCCATGTATTTGGTTTCACCTGCATTATGATTCTGTTGTAATATTTCTCTAATTCGCGGGTTTGTTTTTTGGCGGCACAGATTAATAATTCGCCCCGGTAAGTGGTAGTCCATGAGCGAGTCTCGCAATGCTTCCACTTCCAGGCGATAAAACTAGCCCAAGGTTGATGCAGTGATATTGCTCTTATTTCTTGCATGGTAGTTGTTGAATGAGAAGTTTCGCCCCTGGCGTTGACCAAGGGCGTGAAGGTTAACTAAATTGCTGGCGTAAACGGGTTAGCAACTCTACTCCCTTGTCGTAACGTTTGCCCGTGTAGCCCATTACCTCAGTAACTATGGTGCTGTCGCTTTTATCCCCCGAATTAAGTTGAATTAAGCGCCATAAAAGGCGATCGCTTTCTGAGTAAAAAACGCCAGAATCGGCTTCTGGAGCGAATTTTAGTGATTTTTCTGGGGTATTTTCGGGGTTGTTCGGATTGTTGAGGTATACTGGCTGTATTGTTCGGGCATAAGCGGATGGTAAAGCTTTCATCTCCCGGTATGGGGGAAGCTTACAGGGCTGGTCATCAAGTAAGCAGTGAGATTTGTCTTCCTGTAGCCACTGGATTATTGCGGAGTTGTTCAGCTTCTCAGCGTGCTTTAGGGCTTTCTTTCCTAGTCGCAGTCGATAGAAAGCATCACCTAAGTCTGATTTACCTTCCAGCCCCCAAGCCGATACTTTGTCATATTGGCTAAGTAAAACTATGAATCGTCGGGCTTTTCTGCCTCTACGGGCGTGGCGTTCTAACCATTCATCAGCACTGCTGGCTTTTGTTCTTACCTCTGGAAACTCTTCACAAATAATCACTCTGTCAGTCCCGGCTAGGGCATTGTCGCCGTGTTCGGTTCTGATTTTGATTTGGTTGGAGAGGTCTTCAAGGTCAGCTTGCATCGCCTCTTCAATTGCTTCCCAATTTTCACCCTTGCCGATGACTTCTAACCCTATCCAGTCATCTGGTGTACCCTCACATTCATAGACCTTGACCCGTCCACCAACAGCATAGGCTAGGTACTGGGCCACCGTACTTTTACCGCCTCCCGATTCACCAAGAATCATCACCTGTTTCCCTTCAATGGCAGCAACAATATCTGTGATGATTGGGGGCAGTGTTTGAACGGTGGTGGCTGAGGTTTCGATTACATGGGTGTAGGCTGTGCCACCGTAGGGTAAGCTGTCGTAAATTTTGAGTAATTTATGCGTGAATTGTTCTGTAAATTCACAAAGTTTTACTCCTCCCTTGAGAATAAATTTGATTGTTTGGACTGAGAATAGGAATAACGAGAAACCGACCCGACCAATGCTCCAACCTATAAAACGGAGCATTGTGCTTTTATCTGGGAGTTTCATTTCTACCCAGATACCAGCGTGAGTGGTTCTAGGTTGGGAGGGGGGCTTAAATTCTGTGATTTCGGTCATAGCTGCGCCTCTACCTCTAGTTTGAAATAACGGTAATGGCAGCTTTCACGGGGGCGAAACACTGCCATTACTCCAAAGGTCAATGCAGCTAGAAAAACTATTACAAGTATTAGCTGCTTTACGGTCATGCTTGCTGAGTTATGATTGGTAAACTTGAAAGATTAATGCGGTAGCAGTTTCCAGAGCTAACAGATGATAAGACCTTTTTGTCAGACAGTTTTACAACTTTGGATCTGCTTACTTTCATATACGGTTCAGAGCCGTCTGGAGACAGACTAAAGAGGTCGTAATTTTCCAGTGATTTATACTCAACAGCAATTTTACTTACTCGCGCTGCATACTGTACCTGGCTCATGTCCGCCATTGAGACAGCAGCTGGTAATGATTGCAGTATGCGTTGTTGTTTCTGCGTTTTTGCTGGGTTTATTTCGACGTTTTGACCCCTGGATGATGTGGTTTTATTGCCGTTATTGGTGGTGTTTGCGGTGGGTTCGCTCATAGTATGGTATGGGGAAAATGGGTATAAGCTACCGTGATTGGTGGCTTATACCCGTGGTTGGTAATTGAGAGAGAATAGCTGAAAGACTTGTGTAGCAAAGGTTTCGCTTATTACCTTGCCTCAAAAATCATCGGGATTACGAGACAAGGTTGCTTCAAAAGGGATGTCGTCTTCGTCTGGCTCCTCTGCAAATCCAGATTCAGGCGCGTCGGGGTCTACTAATTCAACCTCACAAACTTGTTCTGGCTTACTACTATTTAACAGGTTGACCATTTGAGGGAGCGGTGGAAGATTGTGAGGTATTCCGGCCGCATTAAGCCAGGCGACATGTTCTTTATACTTGGCGCGCATGTCCGCGAGTTTTTTGGACACTTCTTCGAGCTGCTTTTTAGCCCTGTCTCTGTCGTTATACAGGTCTGAAGCTGGACGGCCAATAATGGCGATCGCCTTCTCTCTGAGTTGTTGGGCTACTTGCTCCTCTGTTTCCCCTTCTTCCAGTTTTACTGTCCAGCCTAAATTTTCTGCATTACCGTTGTAGTCGGTTTTAATACGGGTGCTGAAATGAAATAGCCTAATTTCCATGAATACCTCTCTAGTCGTTTGTGCTTTCTGGCTGGGCGGGTGATAATATCTCCGTTTCTTGTTCGTCCTCAACGGGGCGCGCTAGGTTGGCTAGGGCGTTGGCAACGTCTACTAGGAATTTGGCACGACCAACGCGGCCAATTTTGGCGATGTGATGGAGAAGGTAAGTAGGTAGCTCAAGCTGTTCGTCGTCGGCTACATCTTCTATGTCGTAATCTGCATCTATTGGCTGCCTGTCGGTGGCGATGATTAGCCCAGCGAGTGCTAAGAGTTGACGATAGTCTAGGTCGGTAAGGTCTTC
>DATGXQ010000125.1:0-5119 GCA_035298905.1 Nostocaceae cyanobacterium
ATGGAGAGAGGAGAGGGGAGAATTTACTTAGTCTTTCTTTGTCTTTTTTTCTCCGCGTCCCCGTGTCCCCTCGTCTTTGCGTCTTTTTCTCCGCGTCCCCGTGTCCCCGCGTCCCCGCGTCTTTTCTCTTCCCTGTTCCTAATAACTAATGACCAAGTACCAATGACTAACACACAAATTAAACTAAGTTGGGAAGATCCAGCAACCGGAGAAAGGCGAGAACCTAGTTTAACAGCACCGATCGCCTTTGGTCGAGAATTTGCGCGTTTACCTGGGGAAATCAATGGTCAACGTGTAGCAAGAATGTTGCTAAATAGTAATGAAGTTTCTCGCTATCATGCTTTAATTGATTGGGAAGGCAATCAATTGGTAGTAATTGATCAAGGTAGTGTCAATGGTGTGTTTGTCAATGGTCAGCAACAAACACGTAGCCCCTTAAATAGCGGCGATACTTTGCAAATCGGCCCCTATATCATCACATTACAATTTGGGGTTAATGTCACTATTCCCGTAACTAGCCCGCCTTCTACTATTCAATTTAATCCTAATACCAACTTACCAGACCCCAGTTTATCCCCTGCCCGTCCTGTTACACCTTTAGGTAGTAATTTTCCACCACTGGCTTTTCAAGAACAAAAGGTAGAAGTACAGGCGCTACATGCCACTGGTTTACCTGTAGATGAATGTGATTATTTAGCAGTTGGGGCGGGTTTAGGTAGTTTTATTTGGGCTGATTTGCTGCGAATTAGTGGGGTAAAGGCAGAGAAAATTGTAGCGATCGGCTTAGAAGCAGAACCCTACGCCCGGTATAAAAGGCTATGTTTAAATTCGCAAATTCCCTTACACGAAAGATTACGTTCTAATTCCGATTCTTGTCCTGATAATATTTGGGGTTGGCCTAGTTATGCTTTGCGAGAAGCTTGGCATGATTTTACTAAAAGTCGGATTAATTCAGCATTCAAATATTTATGGCAGGTTTTCGCTGAACCAACTTTTGCTGAAACTTATACCCCCCGTGCCGGCAATGTATTTGATTCTATAGATAGAGAAGCCAGAAGGATTAATTGGCAAAATATTTATCGCTATGGCCGAGTGCGGGCAATTCGCAAAACAGAAGATGGTAGATATTGTATCGCCTATTCTCGCGCTCCTGGTGATCATGCTTTTCTAATTAGTCGCTATTTACATTTAGCTACTGGCTATCCTGCGCTTCAATTTCTGCCAGATTTACAAGCTTTTCGAGAAAAATATCAAGATTTTAAATTAGTGGTCAATGCTTATGAAGACCATGATCATGTATATGAACAACTAGAAAAACAAGGGGGAACTGTTCTCATTAGAGGACGGGGAATAGTTGCTTCGCGCATTGTCCAGCGTCTTTATGAAGCGCGAAAGAAAAATCCCAAAATTGCGGTTTTACATTTGATGCGATCGCCTAAACCCCAAGGTAACAAATTCCAAAAAGCCCAGCGTCCAGTTAAAAATCATTACGAATTTCAACCCTTTAATTGGCCAAAAGCCTGTTGGGGTGGGGAGTTGCGCGTCATGCTAGAAAAAGCCACACCAGAGGAACGTCAGCGCTTACTTACCGACTGGGGAGGGACAACTACAGCCGATCGCCGAGACTGGCAGTTGATCACAGAACAAGGATTAAAAGAAGGTTGGTATCAAATCACCTTTGGGGAAGTGTTAGAGGTAGAAAAAGACAACCAAAACCGCACAACTACCCGCATTCAGGAAAAAGGATTTGGCGAAATGAAGCTAACCGCCGACTTCATTATTGATGCCACCGGCTTAGATGCCAAAGTCCAAGCCAACCCCCTGCTAGATGATTTAGTCAAACATTACAACTTACCCCTTAACCATCTCGGACGGTTAGCAGTAGCTAATAACTTTGAATTAGTAGAAATGCGGAATGTCAAAGGGCAAATGTACGCAGCAGGTGCAATTACCCTTGGTGGTCCCTATGCTGCCGTTGATAGTTTCTTAGGTTTACAATATGCCGTATTAGTGGCTGTAGATGGATTAGCAGCCGTCCGCGCCCCAGGATTAAAGCGTCTTAATGCCTTTAGTTCCTTTGGGCAGTGGTTAAAGTGGGTATTCAATCAAACACCCTAGATTCACTTGATTATCTTCTTTAGTGGTAAAGACGGAAGAGAAAAACCTGGGTAAGATTCTTCTTTTAGTGATTGACCAATTTCTAAAGCTTGATTTAATAGCTCATTTGCTTTTTCTTTTTGCCCTAAATTAGAATAATTTTTAGCAACTTCTGTTAGCATCTGTACTTTCAATGATGTATTTTCAATTATATTTGCTAAATTTAAAGCAGTTTCTAATTGTTGATTATTTAAGTAATATTTGACTAATAAATTTATTATTTTGTTCCTACTCTCACCTTGAAAAGTATTTTGTGTTAACTTTATAAGCTCATCAATTTCTTCTATTTTAATATATTCTTCAGCTATTTTTTCCAAAGTATTTGCCTTATTTGCACCTTCTTTCAGAGTTTGAGCTATTTCCAGTGCCAATTTTAATCGCTGCAATTTTTCTGTTTTGGTTCTCAATTCGTTTTCATCAGATTTAACGATATTATAAACTAAGCTAAACTTAGTGCATGGAGATTGTATAGCCAATATCTTGGGCATAACTTGGTTGATTTTTCCACTTCTTAAAGCACTGGTAAAAATGTTTTCTATAATTTTCGCTTGAACATCATTTTCTTCCATCGTACTCGCAAAATCAAAGGCTTGATCATATTTACCTAAAATTGCATATTCACGACCGATTTTCCACAAAGCCTCCCTAACATCATATTTATTAGGCAAGAGTTTAACTATATTCTTTGCTTTATCTAAATTACCCTGAATTGCATACTCTATAGCTATTTTTATGATTGTTTCAGTTTTATAAGTAGTATATTTGCCCTTAATTAATGGCAAAATTTGCAAGGCTGATGAAAATTCACCCGCTTTGGCATAGATCACAGCTATATCTCCTAAAACTGAGTCACGGACAAAATCTCGTTTAATGTTAGGAACAAATTTTTGGATTTGAGAAATTAGCTTTAAAGTTTCTTGCGGTTTTTTTGACTGTAAGTTACCAGCAATTTTTATGGCTGCATAAGCTTGCATATCTACATCCGTGATATTTTTCAATATAGCTAATGCTTGATCAGATTGGCCATTTACTGCATACTGAATCGTAATATCAGCTAAGTATCTGTCTTTAAAGTTCAGATCCTCTGGTTTAATCAGAAGTTGAGGTATAGCAAGGGTAAAAAGAGGAGGGAAACAATAAGGTTCAGGAAGTTCGGGAAGAATTGGAATGCCTGTTGAATTTTCTGGTAGGCTGTCAGCAGCTAGGACGGAAGGAGCGATCGCCTGTGTTGGTAAAATAGCAATTAAACAAGCTAATCCAAAACTTTTATAATCCATAACTACAAAATATCACTTGCTTAAACAAAATAAATTTTACCTCCCAATTTGTTACTAGTATCAGTATTAAATATTTCTTATCACAGTTAATCATCATTAATAATGCACTGAAGCTTGTACAGTAACAATACGTTTAAATTAGATTGAAACTTCCATAACAGCTTACTAGTTCAGGGAAATTTAACAATACTGAGTAATTGTATAGAAATGTATAGAATCATATAAAGATAGAAAATACATTCGTTGAATATGCAAACTGTCGATCGAGCTTCTGTGATGCAGCTTTTAGCACCAAACCAATGCCAGCCTCTCAGGGTTGTAGCCTTGGGAGATAGCTTAGTTTATGGATATGGCGACCCAGACAGAGGCGGTTGGGTAGAACAATTGCGACGGCGGTGGTTATCACCAGATAGCGCAGGTCATGTATTGTATAATCTAGGGGTGAGAGGCGATCGCGTCCAGCAAGTTTCCCAAAGACTAGAAGTAGAATTTCGCCACAGGGGAGAACTCCGCAACCGCGTACCCGACCTAATCATCCTCTCAGTTGGTGTTAACGACTCACCCAGATTAGGCCGTCCCGACGGACGGAACTATACAGATTTTACCCAATTTGAACTAGAAATTGCCTCCCTCCTCGACCAAGCACAACAACTCTGTCCTGTGCTATTTGTGGGCATGGTTCCCGTCAATGAAAATAAAATGCCCTTTCTTGATTGTTTGTACTACAATCATCAAGACCAATACCGTTACAAAGAAGCCACACGCCTCGCCTGTCTCCAACGGCAAATTCCCTATCTTGATATATTTGACCAATGGATGGCACACAGCGAAACTTGGCGACACAACCGTCTAAGTGAAGATGGTCTACACCCTAATACACTTGGCTATCAATCATTATTAGAAAATGTCACCAATTGGCCAGCACTAACAAAATATAATGTAAATTTAATCAGCAAATGATCTCACTCAGATGTATTATTAACTCTTAGCAGCAGCTTTGCCGTTTATGGCATTTTTGTCAATAAAGCAACATCTGTAGTCGAGTATTTCTTGCTAAATGCTTATAAAATAAGCGCAAAAAGTGATTGCAAATCTTAAATCAGCAGTCTTATGACTCCAACCTTGTTTGGTCGTTGGCAAACGCGGCTATTGTTACTGGCAACCGTCGGTGTGTTAGTATCTTTACCTTTTGCCATAGGTTTAATTGGCTCTAGTGCTGGTACAGTATACTTTTGGATACTTGCCTACGTCGCCATCTTCGGTTTAGGGTGGGATGTGCTTTATGACTATTTACAAAAACTCCGTTGGGATAGAGATTGGCCTGCCGCCTATCAACTTTTTGCAGGTATTTGGGAATTATTTTTTGTTTTCTGCGGAGTGAAGATTTTCGGCTTTTTACCTCTACCTGTTCCCAAAGATTTATTATCACCAGGATTAATTTTATTGCATTATAGCTTTGTTTGGATAGCAGTTTTTATTAGTTCACAAAGCCTAATGCGAATTATCTTCCCCCGTTGGCGTTTCCGGGGAGGAGAGTGGTTATAAACAATTCAAAATGCAAAATGCAAAATTCAAAATCAGTCTTGAAAAGTTTGCTATGGCGGGAAACCTGCCTACAGAACTTTCAGCAAAATTCAATATTTAAAACTCAAAATTACAGCAGGGAACAGGGAACAGGGAACAGG
>DATGXQ010000126.1:0-71856 GCA_035298905.1 Nostocaceae cyanobacterium
ATCAATAAACTGACGACCGCATTTTGCACAGATGTAGTTTTGTTTACCTGATTTCTTTCCATTTCTGCGAACGTGACTTGATGCACACCTTGGACACTCCATTGCTCTTACCCAAATTCATACTTCAATTATGCAACGCCGAATAATTTGGTATCCACAATACCGATTCAAACTTGCATCGTCTGAATTTGGGATTACCCGGATTCCCCAACCCAAATAAACCAAATTAAATTTACTTTCTTGCTGATAATTCACGTTAGAGCAATCACTTAGAAACTGATTTATTCTGTCAAATTCTTGTTGCAGCATTTTTATTGCTCCTTAATAATTTTTTCAACCACCCAAACGATATTATTTGGTTTCCAGTGGTCTCCTGCAATATGACCAGTTTGAAAATAATTACAACTAGCCCAACTGCCAGACATTTTTGTCCAAACACCCAAGCCAGTTTTACTCAGGAATTTCTCACCGATTGCCAGCTTTCCAAAAGTAGTTTTATAGTTGTCTGGGTCAACATCAATATCTGCATTTGGGTCAATCCCGCAGTCATAAAGCAGTTCTGTATCTAATTCATCAATACTAAGAGCATCATTAACATCAAGTAAATTAAGTAATGCTGCAAGCTGTGTCCAGTCCTGAATTTTGGTTGTCATGTTTTTTTGTGTAATTAGTCCGAAATCGCCAAGCGGTAGCCAAACATAAATAGCGGGGCAATCGCCAATTTGGCAACCACCCCAAAAATCAAATCCCTAATTGCTGCTTGACGTTGAGAATAATTTCATTACTGGCATCTTCTAGCCAAGGTTTCCCCAAGTACGGAATTTTTTCAGGTAATGGGAATACTTTACCCTTAACCCAAGCCCATTTGCCTACTGCATAGCATCCACAAGACAGTTCAGCAAAATTTTGTTTGTTGATAAACTGCTGGGTCATTTGAACATAATCCACCAGTTTAACCAAAGAAATAATCTTGCCTAAATTTTGGTTTAGATGTTCGATTGTTAATGCCTGTACTTGGGGATGTTCAACTTTTAATTTAATTACATCCAGCATATAAAATTCTTCGGTTGACCTGGAAGCATGAATCAAAACATCAGCAGGTAGTTTGCGTTTGGGAATCTTGGGCGGCCAGTCTCTGGTTTCGTTCATTTTGATATCTGGAATTAGCCCATATAAGGTTGCGTAGGGTTCTCTGACGGAAAGAATGTACATAAAATCCTCAATAATTTACTAAAACAAACTTAATTGAACTGGATTAGATAATGGCTTAGATGCGATTGGTTCACTGGATTTACTTGATTCAACAATCTCAGAATCCAATTTAATTGGCTTATTTGTAAGCTCCTGCAACCCCAGTATTGAAGTAGTTATTTCCTCACTATCATCCAGAAGATTTTGAACAATCACTAGCGGGTTTTCATCATCAGAACCAGTAAAGAAACATTTTGATAATTCATCTCGGAGCGATCGCACCAATACCTTATTCTCTTCCTCCAATCTCAACAACTCAGCAATTAATTCTTCTGGACTTGATAAATCTTCATAATCATCATTCTTTAGTTTATTGGGTTCTTCAAATTCAATCTTAGGAATCCCCAGTGTCACGCCCTTGTCAATCACCAAAATGCAGCCACCAACGGGGGTTTCTTTAAAACTTCCATGAGGAATTGTAATCACATGTGCTTTAACAAATTCCAACCATTCCCGGAATTTCTCGGATTTCCAATCACTACCTTTCACCCAAGACTGTGAAGTGATAGTTACTAATCTCCCTGGCTTTGCTAAACACGACCACATCTTATAAACATGGTCAATATCCTGATGACCTGAAAACGGTGGATTGGCGATTATTCTTTGATATTTAATCTGTTCGTTGGCTTTGAGAAAATCTTCACCCAGTAAATTTACATTAGGAATTCCCTGTAAAATTACTCTGTTGCGTTCCATTAGTTCATAAGTGCTGATGCTTGGTAATTTAATCTTGGGGAATTTATTAGCGATCGCCCGGAATATCCCTTTAATAATTTGTCCGTCACCACCGGAGGGTTCAAGAAAACATTGGGGTTGTAAAATATCTTGTTCAGTTAATCCCACGACTGCAATTTCTAGTAACTTATCCACCAAATTATCTGGTGTTGGTACAAACTGGTAATCTTGCTGAAGATTAATTTGCTCTCCGTTGGCGATTCGGTTTAATAATTCACTAGGGTCATGCTTGAATACAAACCCTTTCTTACTCTTATTCCACTTCCCACCAATACCTTTTAATGCTGCGGCTATTTGTTCGTAAAATTCTCGCTCAAATTGAATATCCGGGAGCTTCACAACCAAACTATTAACAGTACATTGTTGTAATACTTCCTGAACTGTGTGCATATTTAATACCCTGAAAATTAATCACATCAAACTCAGGAAGCGGTAGCCAAGATAATTACTTTCTCAAGGCATTCTCTAACATCTTTTGCCAGTCATTATTATTCAAACTTGCACTTTTTACCCCATTACTTACAGCCCAGTTATGCAATGCTTTAATTTGATGTTGGGCAACGCTGGCTAAGGGAACTGTGGATGCGATCGCTCCCAAAACATCCCCCTGCTCAAACTCCCGACCTTCTGAAAACCCCTGGTACATTGCATCAATCACACATTGCTCAATCTCAGCACCGGAGAAATCCAAAGCTTTTTCAGCTAGTAAATTACAGTCAAATTTTGCTATTTCAGATTGTGGTCTGACTTTGGATAAATGCACGTAAAATATCCGCGCCCGCTCCCTCTGTGTGGGTAAATCCAAGAAAAACAACTCATCATAACGTCCCTTTCTGAGTGATTCTGGTGGTAAATTTTCAATTCTATTGGCAGTGGCAATTATGAATACCGGACTGGTTTTTTCCTGCATCCAGGTAAGTAAAGTTCCTAATACCCTGCTGCTTGTTCCCCCGTCCCCGCCGCTATTACTGAACGCCTTCTCAAATTCGTCTAGTAGTAAACAACAGGGTGCAATCGCCTCAACCAAACTAATCATTTCACGAGTTTTGGCTTCACTTTCCCCAACTAATCCACTGAATAATCTGCCTATATCTAGCCTTAACAACGGAAGATTAAAATACCCTGCAATAGCCTTGGCAACTAAACTTTTACCAGTTCCGGGAATCCCAAATAAAAATAGACCTTTTGGCTGAGGTAAACCATATTCTCTCGCTTGCTGACCAAAAGCATCGCGTCGCACCTGAATCCAATATTTTAGGTTGTCCAGTCCACCAATATTGTTAATATGAATATTTGGTTGTAGAAATTCCAATATTCCTGTTTGTTTAACGGTTTCATGCTTTTGGGCAATCATCAGAGCGATCGCATCCTGGTCTACCTTGTTTTTGGTTAAGCATTTCCGTAAAACCTGAACAATTTTGGCTCTACTCAATCCTTGGCAGCTTCTTACTAATTGATCTAGGGGTTCATCTCTGAGTTTTAGTTTTGAAGCAGGAACAAGCCCAGTAATTAATTCGTATATTTCACTGATACCGGGATACCCAAATTCAACTACTGCTGTTTCTTGTGTAATTTCAGTGGGAATTTGCAAGGTGCTTGTTATTAAAACTAAAGTAACTCGTTTTCCTTCTAGCTCTTTACACAGATTTTTTAACTCCCGAACAATCGCCAACTGTTGAGGCTGATAATTACCGCCTCCCGTCTTAATTAAATTGGCAATATCCTTGAATACCACCAAACAAGATTGGTTTTTATCAAAGATTCCTACTTTCCCTAACGCACTCATGGGATTCCCCTTGTCGGAGTTCTCCGGGTCATGCTGCCATCCCCGACTGTAATCCCAAAAGTAAATTTGAGATTTGGTGTCTTGGGCGATTGCTGCTAAACTCTCTTCAACTAATCTTTCTTCTGGAGAAACCACCCAAATCAATGGGAATCTGGCTTTTAGGCAAAGTTTGATTTCTTGGTTAGTATCAGTTTTCATGGCTTATTTCATGGCTTATGCCTGACTTAAACAATTGCAGTAAAGTATTTAACTTGTCCCAAAGATTTATTTAGTGCTGCTGCAAAATTCATTGCTGCCTCTTCGTTCATTCTCTGCACACTCGTCCGATCGCTTGTCCATCCTTTCCTACCATCAGCAAGATATTTTTGTGAAGTCAAGTCAATCACAGTAAATATTGGCAAACTCATTGGAATCCTTGATTTACTCATGGCATCCCCCAAAACTATTGAATGCACATATTGGTAATTTGCTTAAACTCTTGTTGTAATCCCGGAATCGGAATTAGAATTCTTGGAAATTCCCGGAATCGGAACTATAGGAAATTCCCGATTCTCGTACTCGTTAATATCCGTCACTGCTAACTCACACTTACAGGCTGTTGGTTTTTATTTCGCTTGGGTTGAGGCTGAGATTGCTGCATTTCTTGGATTTGCTGCTTGAGTTGTGCTATTTCCTGGTCTTTTTCAGCCAGTAAAGCATCGGTGTCTACGTCTACTGCTAGGATGCTGCTGCCCTTTACCTGCTGAGTCTGTAAATTAATGACTGTCTGATTGGCTTGCTCTAGTTGCTGCCGGAGTTCTGCGACTTGATTCTCCACTACAGCTTTTTCACCTTCAACTTTCTTGAGTTCTTTGATTTGCGCCTCCAACTGAGTCTTGTTTTTCTCTAACCCTTCGATCGTTCCCTGTAGTCTGGCAATCTGGTTATTTAACTCCCGCTCTGTCTGGTCATGAGTTGCCAGCCTTGCTACTTGTTCCTCAAGTTCCTGATTTCTGGTTAGCAACTCTCTTTTTTCGTCATCAAACTTATTAAGTTTATTCCTTATATCTTCGGACTCTGCCAACTTCTGGGTATTTAGCTTAATGTAAGCATCTTTTAGTTCAGTGTTTACTCTTTCGTACTCCCTTTGATACCACCCCCGCTCATAGTCTAATGTTGGGTATCCTTTCAGTTTTTCATTTGCTTCATCTAACTGTTTGGTTAATTGTGCTATTCGATCACCTGATATACTGCTATCAGCGACTGAATATGCTTGTGAATATAAAAGCCTAGTAAATCTTTCACTTAAAAGCTTAAACTCTTCTGGGATTTCCAAATTTTCGGGGACGTGGGTAGCGATAGTCTGCTCTAACCCTTCTAAAATCCCATCCCCTGTTTTTACATTCTTAATAGCCTTCAGGTTATTGCGTTTCCAGTCCTTAAGCAATTGACAGCATCGGGAATTACTTATCCCTGAACCAAATATTTCCTTTAAAGCTGCCTGTACTTTCCCTATCTCCAATGGTATCTTATTAGCCAACAGCACTCTACAAGCAAAGTCTACTGTTTCTTCATTAGCTCCGAAATTTTTATAAGCTGCCTCGGTGTCAAATCCGTTTAAATTTAACTGTAAGATATTCATATTCCCCCCCATATACTTAATTTGATACCTGCGCTTGCGTTTTTTGTTCTCTACACGTATCATATAAGTGAAAGGAAGAGGTGTCAATATTGTTCTCTATAAGAATCAAAAGTAAAACTTGACAAATCAACGAATCTCGTTCATCCGGTCGGCTACTACGCGCAAAATCAAGTGTAAATCTTTTCTGGGGAGTAATTGAATCTGCTGTATTACTTTAGTCGTTGGTGACTCATTTTCACTATCTCTCTTGCCATTTAAGTAATCTAAGAATTCATTTAGCGATTCACCACGCATGGCAGCCAACTTCTCTAGGTTTTTCGTGGACGGAATTGACTCCCCTTTTTCCCAGGCAGAAACAGCGCTATAGACAATAGGGAATTTTTTACCAAACTCACGGTAACTTTCGTCACCACGAAGTTCCTTAACAACCTTGGCAAGACGCTTTTTGTATTCCGAGTTCATCGTTTCTTCACAGAGAACAAGTTTCATCTTAACTGAAATTGACACTTGTAGAGAACAGTAATGGTATGTATCTTTTGCTGGTTAACTGACGCTTTTTTGAGACTTACAAACAACAGGAGCAAAATGTATGAAGCACAAAGGAAACTCAAGACACAAAAAAGAATCAAGAGTCTCTCCGGCAGGAAGAGAGTACATCCAGATATCTTTGAGAAGTGAAATAGCTCAAGCAGTTAGGGAACACGCTGAAGTCAACGGAAAGTACATCAGTTACATGACTGATGCCGCCTTTGCAATGTACCTGGGCATTGCGTTAAATGATGCTGAGATTCCTGAATTGATGCCTGTAAACATTCCTAGTAATCTTTGCTTAGAGTTGTCGGCGATCGCTTCTCGCACAGGAATCTCTAGAGAACAACTAATTAATACAGCGATTACTCAATACCTAGAAAGCTTGAAAAAGGTTCTTCCTGTAGCATCTTAGACTTAATTGCGGGATATATAAACTAACTCAACAATCCAAGGTTTCTGTCTATCTCAAGACTGATATTGAGTGTTTTCCTCGAATCTTGCAGTCAATCTTTCAAAACCGCTCATCAAACAAATCGCTACACCCGGAAAATAGAGGCAAATATGACAGCCCAAGTTAATCAATTTCCTGAAGATTCCAACTTATTTGGAGGCTCTTTGGATAGTTCCAACGAGTCTAGCGAAGCACCAAGACAAGATGACATAGCTCATGATGCTGGGACTGATTTGGGTGCTGGTTGTGAATCTGAACTCCCCCTAGAAGAACGCCTCACCCAAAGACTTAGCCAATTCTCATTCAAGACGGAAGGCAATAATCGGTTCGAGAATTTCGACCACTTCAAAGCCTATATTCGTCATAACTTTATAGTAGGGAGTGCAGTTGACCCGGAATTATTCAACTCTTGTGTTCAGTTTGTGGAATCCCAATCATCAACATTATGGGGTGACTGGGAAGCACCGATACATGATGCACTGGGTTGGAATTTTAAGAGATTTGCCCACCAGTGTGATGAATGGCTTTATGCTGCCCTTTTGAGAAATGAAGATGGTTCAGTTTGGCAAGCAGTCGTAAGCCTTTGGGATGAGAAAACCGGAAAGTATTACCGTTACTTAGCTCCAAAAGGTTCAGGCGATCGGGCGTTCTTTCCCCATGTACCCCAAGAATTATTTGAGAAAATCACCAAACGTTATAAGCATCAACCAGATGAGGATGTTTCATTTTGGGAATGGCTAGAACTTTCTTCTGGTGTCCCCCGTATCCGTACAGAGGGAGCAAAGAAAGCACTTTCATTACTGAGTCATGGGTACGCGGCGATCGCTGTTTACGGGTGCAGTTGCGGGGCAAAGGCTAAAGATGTCTTGGGAAATCCGGTACGCCCCTACTTAACAGACGATTTGGAAAAATTTGCATCTGCCGGCAGCATTTGGTTAGATGCCCTGGATGCCGATGAGAAGGAAAAACCCCGGATTGCGGTCGCCAGAGGTAAGAAGATACTTCGGCAAGCGCTGACTTCAAAGGGATGCTATGTAGCTGACATCAGGTGGCAACATTCCGAGGGTAAAGGTGTTGACGACTTTATAGTGAACCAAGGTTCAGCTGCTTTCGATGCTGCTTATGGGGACGCGGTGCGACGGGCGAAATATCAGCAGAGATTAGACACCGGTGAAGTGGCCAAAAGCGACAACAAAAAATTCTTGCAGTTGGTGCGGGATAGATGGGGCGATCGCTTGACCTTTAACGAGATGACCCAAGAAATTGAATTTGATGGCAAACCCATAGACCCTGACACCATCAAGATGTTTGTGGCGGACAAACTGGATGTTGACGCATCTAACGACACAATTCTGCAAGCATTGATGACTGTGGCCAAAGAAAACTACAGTTATCATCCAGTCCGGGAATACCTACAAGAAATTGCTGAAAAATACCCGCGTAGTGAGGAGTTAGATAGGTTATTGGGGTCGATCGCTTCTCGTTATCTGGGAACTTCCCACCCACTACACAACACATTCCTGAGAAGAACCCTAATCGGTGCGGTAAAACGAGTTTTTGAGCCTGGGTGCAAGTTTGATACGGCTTGCGTGCTTCAGGGACGGCAGGGGATTATGAAGTCTAGCTTTTGGAAAACCCTGGCCAAAAACGATAAGTGGTTTGATGACACATTTTCGTCGTCAAGTGCAGCAATTGACAAGGATGAAAAAGCGGCACTAAGAGAGAATTGGATTATTGAGTTGTCAGAGATAGAAGCTGTTTTTAGGAAGAAAGAAGTAGCTACTCTACGAGCTTTCATGACAACAGCGATTGATCGTTACAGACCTCCCTATGGTAGAAAAAATGGGAAATTCCCCCGGACATCTATATTTGTGGGAAGCGTAAACCCCGACTCATTTTTATGCGACCCGGAGGGTCATCGTAGGTATTGGGTTGTTCCGGTTCAGGTTGAAAAAATTAATATTAACGCACTAAAAGAAGAGTCCGATTTACTTTGGGCTGCTGCTTATCATGCCTATGCGGCGGGGGAAACTGTTTTCTTAAATCATGAGGAGGAAAAAATTAATAAAGTTCTCAACAAAATGTATGAAGACCGGGACATCTGGGAAGAACCAATAATCTTTTATTTGCAAAATGAATCCCGCGTCACCGTCAGTCAAATTATTAGTCAATGCCTAAAAATTCCCGAAGGACAAGCTGAGAAAAAACACGAACTGCGGGTTGTCCAAATCCTCAAAGCCCTCAACTGGGTGAAGGAAGGTAAACGCTCCCGGTCTGGTAGTAAGCGCGTCCAGTATTGGATTGAAGACAAAGCGCAACAGCAGTTTGAAGATGCCATCTTGGATGAAGTTTATGACATGATGCAGCAACCGCAAAGTGAATTAACTGCTGACCCCGCTAGTTTTTGTGGACGTACCCCGGAAATTGAGTTTGGTTGTCCTACGGATAGTCCAAACGGGGTAAATACTCAAAGCCCTTGCATTGGTTGTGTTTCAGGGGTTGATAATCCAGGTATAAATAAAGTACGTCCTACGGATAGTCCAAGCTCAAACCCAAGCGGGGTAATCATTTCAGAGATTTCTTCTGAAAATTACTCAAAAAATATAGGAGAACCAAATCCCAACACTAATAATCACCAGAACCTACAAAATTCTAATTTTTCACCAGTCCACTACGTCCAAGAACCCCAAAGCCTTGCCAACTCTGAATTTGAGGCTGGACGTACCTCAAATAACCGTGCAATTGAGATACAAGTCCGAAAACTAGAAGGTGCTGTTGATTCCTACATATCTGATGAAATAGCCAGACGGGTCTATGGGGAGTATTTTGAATCCACAAAAGAAAATGAGAGCGATCGCACCGCCATTTGGAATGCCCTGAAACCGGAAACACAGAAGTATTACACCGATTTATTTCACCCGTTGGCTGAGAAGTTCCCAGTTAGTAGATATGTGAAAGTTAGAGACACATTTGACCGGAATATGTACCACGTCTCGCAAATTACTGGGTACTTTAGTGAAACCCAAATTAATGTAACTGGGAAACACCTAAACGGCACAATAAAAGTTGCTAATTGTCAGTTGTTGAGTGACCAACAAGTAATGAAATTAAGAGCAGCTAAAAAGTTATAGCGCGTTTGCTACCGCTTCTGGATTTTGGCGAATTTGAAGTATCTTACTGCTCCACCAGAATTACAAATTTTGAGTTTTGAGTTTTGAATTTTGAATTTTGAGTTTTGAATTTTGAATTTTGACTTCCGGGGTAATCATGGCTAAAGAAAGTTTTCAACAATTACTACAAAGAATAGCGGCTGCTCACCTTGACCGCAAAACCCAGCAGTACATCAAATCACTAGAAAATGTTGCCCAAACAGCAAAACTGGTGATTGAGTCCAGTAATTTTGGAAATACCGAATCACAGCAATCGGAATTACAGCCATTAAAACTAGCGTTACAGCAGTTGGAATTGGAGGGCGCGAATGCCTCGTAAAAAAGCTAGTAGCAACGAAACCGGAATTTTGATTTTGGAGAGTTCCAATTCTGGAAGTTCTAGTAATTCCAGCAATTCCACCAATTCCAAGTATGGAAACTGTCATATTTGTAAGTCCCCGTACCTAACTCCCGGCTTGGATTCTAACTATTGCCCCAAGTGCGGATGGGTTTTCACGTTGGAGTATTTGAGGTTTCTGCAAGAACAGGAACAGTCAAAGAAAAACAAGAAAGGGAAAAACTCTAAAACTGTTGATGATGAAGTAATTCAGGGTATTTATGATTAATTTTGTGGATGAGGAAACCGTAGAAGCGGCGATCGCTCATAACGAGCAATTAACAAGTGAGTGTCACCAATTAGTAGATGCAGTAGCAAATCAGAAGTATTCACGGAAACTGCTAACGCTTGTTAAAAGCCTTCTTGAGAGTTGTCTTGATTACAAAGCCAATCGAATACATCAACCTGCGATTAGACAGTAATTCAAAAGTATTTAGTAAAGGAATAGTCAAATGTTCAACACCACAGGGATTCAACTGGGGTTATTTGATAATGCCAAACATCCAATTCAGATTCTGCGAGAACAACCAGAACCCGACCCCCGAAGTCCAATTGTTGTTAGTTGTGGGGGTGGGCGCAATTCGACTTATTTGTTGATTCGGTTGTGGCAGCAGGGCATCAAACCCGACTTAATACTGTTTGCTGATACTGGTAACGAAAAACGAGCGACCTACGAATACATAGAAATGTTTTCCGGGTGGCTTGTTGAAAGGGGTATGCCACCGATTATCACGGTGCGGAGGAAACCTACGAAAGTGTCGAGCGATCGCAAGGGATTAATCCGAGTTAACCAAGCTATGGCAGCATGGAGGAATTTATTTTCCAAAACACCGATTAGTCAATGGCTAGATGGTTATTCTTGGTTAGCTTGGTGGAAATCCAAAGAAGGTGCTGTGTGGACTACGCTGGCTGAGGAATGTATCATTACCGGAACGCTTCCTAGTAAAGCCTATGGGCGATCGAATTGCTCTCAAATCTGGAAAATTGAACCCCAGGAACTTTATGTCAGGGACTACATGCTTGAGAGAGGACTGTGGTACAGAAAGGGACGTTCCATCATTGCTGACGTGAAAGTTCGTAAGTTTATTGGATTTCACTGTGAAGAGGTTTCCCGGTTAATAAGTAAACAAACAGGTCAGATGCGGGAACTTGAGGATAAATTTTATCGGTATGAGTACCCCCTGATGGTGGACATGATTAATAATCTGGATTGCCAAGTGGGAATCCTAGCCGCAGGGTTGCCAATACCACCAAAGTCTAGCTGTGTGTTTTGTCCACGTTCTCGCAAAGAAGAGATTGATAATTTATCTCCAGAAGACTTAGAACTTGCGTTATTTATCGAGTGGAATGCCATGAATAGCCCCAATTGGCGGGGTGAGGGATCATCAATCAAAGGGTTAGGGCAAAGATTGAACTGGACTGATTATGTAGCGGGGAAAGTTAGTGAAACAGAATTAGCAGCGATCGCTCACCGCCAAGCCCAAATGTCCTGTAATTGTATTGACGATTAAATAACTATCAATTTACTGGTTTGATTTTCAACCACCAACCAGACTTTCTACGACCGCAAAGCCAAGCCTCAGCAACTATTGTTTTTTCGATGTACCAAGTGTAATGACCAAGTGAACCCTCTACAGCAGTAATCCCATCATAATTTTGCTTGACAATTTCAGTTGCATCATTGATGGTTGCTGCCCAGATTCTTTTTGATTTGAAGAAATATGTTTCTCTCATAGCAATTTACAGGGAAATCAAATGACTCTAACTGAACTCCGCAGTATTGTTTGGATACTTGCTAATTCAATCCCTACTCGTTACTGGGTGCATTGGAATTATCCTGCTGTTCCCGAAAAAATGGCCATTTATTGTCAAGGTAAGGTTTATGAAGGGGACTTGATTAGGAAAGGATTCACAAAGGAAATCCACAATAGAAAAGTTTATTGGGTAATAGAACGAACCCCGGAACCGGAATTACCAGAAATTCCAAAAGTTCTAGAATCGGAATTAGAATTCCCAAAAGTTCCAGAAAACGAGACAGAAACCCTAGAAGATTTTCTTAATGCCCACCTTGAGAACACAGTAGAGTTTAGATTCCAGCAAAATACTAATGGTGAAATAAACTGCTTTTCTACGGATAACCCATTGAATTAGTTGGCTGCTGCTGGTTGAATCGCAATAACTGGAATTACAAAATAACGAATATGACAACGAAACCCAAGAATCTATTAATTAGCATTCATCCCAAGCCAATCAAAAAGATTATCAGTGGAAGTAAAGATATTGAAATTAGGAAAACCAAACCCAATATTAAAAAGGGTGATAATGTTTGGGGGTATGCTACACGTCCCGAATCCAGTTTGAAAGTAAAATTTGAATGCGGCGGGGTAATTGAATGCGAGAAATCCAATTTTTGGTTGGAGTACGGCAGCCGCATCGGGATTACCAAAGATGAATTTGAAAGCTATTTATCTGGCAAGATGATGGTTTATGGAATAATCGTGAGCAATTTAACTGTTTTTGATGTTTCTTTGGTGGCATTGAAACAAATACCCGCATTTGAATACTTCCAGCCACCCCAGGGGTTTTATTATCTGAGTGATGACCAAATTTCGGAGCTAAACAAATATTTAAAAGCATGAATAATAAAAGCGATCATCTCTGGAGTTGTCCATTGGTAGTCGCTTTTTTTAAATAGCAATGTTTTTATTTTGGTATTATGTTTAATACATAACATTGATATAATATTATGTGTTGATGATAAACAAAAATCAAAACAATGAGATACCTAAAAGAATTACTTCTTGGAATCCTAGTTTCCTTGGTGTTTTTGTTAAATCAAAGTGCAATGGCTGGGGCTGAACCAATAAAAGAATCTTCTCAGCAAGATTGCATTTACACAAAAGTTCCGGGATATAAAGGCTATTCGGCTGAGTGTCACCCTAAAAAAGAACCATCAAGTTCATTAAAAAATAACGAACCTCAATGGATTTGGTCACTTGCTTCAAAATCTTGCTTTTCTCCAGGTTTACACCCGTGGCAATTAAAATTTGAGCGACTAGCCGATGGAGCGAAAGAATTTCCATTTTGCGTAGAACCATAAATATTAAATAAAAGCGATCTCTTCTGGGGTTTCCATTGGCGATCGCTTATTTTTTGCTTATATTGCTAAGTTATGTTAACACAAACACCTTACTAATGAATTAGCAGAGGAGTTGAGAAAAATTGCCGGGGAGAACAACAGAAAAATATCAACAATGGGGATGCTGCTTTTACAGGAAACGATCGCCAACCATGCAAAACAAAACCAAAATGATATGATTGTGCGGTAGTATTTCTAACTTCAAGATGCAGCGAATTATTAAGTTTTTGGTGGTTCTGGTAATTCTGTTTTCCACACAAATATACCCAGTCAATGCAGAAGTAGTGAGGGGAAGGATTGTTGCAGCAATCGATGGGGACACCTTAATCGCATTCATAAATAATAATCAGGTATCCATCCGGCTAAACTGTATTGATGCCCCAGAGTTAGCCCAGTTCTTTGGAGTGGAATCTAAAACTAAACTTGCTAAGTTAAATGGTGTTAATGCTGAGTTTGATGTTAAGGGAGTTGACAAATACAATCGCCTAATTGCAGAAGTGTTTGTAGGCAAAGACCGTCATAATGTAAATTCTGTGATGGTGAGGGATGGGATGGCTTTTGTATACAGAGAGTATCTGAGAGAATGTCCGGCGATCGCACCCCAGTTAATCAAATACGAACAATTAGCCAAACAGAAAAGATTGGGTTTATGGAAACAGAAAAACCCCGTGATGCCTTGGGATTATCGGCATGGAGAAAGTAATGATAGCGTTGGGTTTAAATCATGAATACTTTTAGATTAAAATTTCCAGTTGGGCGATCGGTGAAACTCAAGGAACAACAATACAATACATTTGGAATAGGAATAGTCATTGATTGGATTCCCGGAACAGGAGAAGTAAATTTTTTCTATCATGTAAATTTTGTAATTTTAGAAACTGGTGAATTTATGCCGATGTGGTGCAAGGAGTGTGAGATAGAAGAGTTGTTTTTGGAGTGACATGAAAATTCTTATCACCGTAGAAGTTCCTGGCGGCATGATTCAGTCCGTGATTCAAGTACCCGACAATATTTCACCAGAGGATGCCGAGGATGCAGCGAAAGAAGAATACTTAAGCATGGTTAACTGGTGCTGGGAAACTCTACAAGATGATGCAGCAGAACCCAGGGAGCAAGGGTGCTTTATAAAAACTTGACTCGTCTCCATAACATCAAAATTTGATTAATCTTATTTCTTCCTAAAAAGCTAATGCGTCATACCAGCAAAAGTCTTAAGATTCATGAAATCTTGCGAAGATTACTTAATATTGAGCAGTTGCTTCTTAATAAGATTTGTGAAGTTAAAGGCAAAGAAATTTAACAGGGAACACCTAAGTATTTTGTGATTTTCCTCCATGCTGCAAGTTAAATTTTTAACTTAACCTCTACCACCTCACCATTTAAAATGACTACTGATTGAACAAGCTCACGATAGATGCGCTTTTTGTCTTCATCGGAGCAATTTTTCCAACATTCCGGGTCAGAGAATGCCCAAGTTAAAAGTTCTATAGAAGCAGAATTGATTTGTTCTGGAGTCTGCTGATACTGAAAAGCCAATATCTGGTTTTCGATTTGGGTGATCGCATCTCGAATAGCTGGATTGGGAGCAATTGAATTTATCTGCTGCATCTGGGCAAGCTGGGATTCCAGTTTTAGCAGTTCTGGTGGTTTGGGGTTTTCTTTGGTTTCCGGCACTTGGGCAAGCTGGGCGATCGCTTCAGCACGCTGGGTTAACTTTTCAACAACGGCATTCTCAACGATTTCCATGCGAATAGTTTTCTTGTTAGTACAGCTGCGAGTAGTCCAGTTTTTGCATTGAAAATAATAATTGCGCTCAAAAGGAATCCCCAAGCGTTTAGCTCTGTAATGATTTTTTATTCCTGAAAGCGAGTAACAAGCTCCCCGGCATTCAGCGCAAAATATTGATCCCGAAAGTGGGTATTTAAGTGCCGTGCTGCCATACCCTCGGACTTGTTTATTGTGAGCTAGAATGCTTTCAATTTCCTTAAATTCTGCTTCAGTGATTAGTCTTTCATCAGGATGAGTATCGTAGTAAATTTCCGGCTCTCTGCCCTTGGCTGTCTGTTTTTTTCTTAAATATCCAATGTGTCCTCGGAGAATGGGATTTGTTAGCCAATTACTTAACCCAGATGTGCTAAATCTAAATACATCCCTAGCTGCCCGTCCGCCTTTTTTCTTTTCACCCAGGGCATTGTTGCGAGCAAAAGTTTGGATGCCGTATTTTTCATTAATTTCTCTTAGTGTTAACCCCAGAGAACGCTTTTCAAAAAACGCCTCAATAATTTCCCCAGCGATCGCTGCCCTAGTCATTTCTTGTTGGTTTTTAATCAAACACAAAAACGGTCTGTCGTCCAGGCAGGGTTTATCATCAATCTTTCTGTAACCAAATGGAAGAATGTGAACTACTAGATTCTTCCGAGCATTTGCCCAACCATGTCGAACTGATTCAGCCTTTTGGTCACTGTGAAGTTGAGCAAAAACAGCAAGCTGCCCTGCCATTGCTCGACCAGCAGCAGTAGTTAGGTCAAATGGTTCATCAAGAGCGCGAAGAATTACACCAGAACTTGAAAATAAATCAAAAATTTGGAAACTCTTGACCCCCCGACGTGACAACCGATCAACGCGGGTAACAATCACTTCATTTACGTGCTTTAACCTCACCATCCCTAAAACCTGATCTAATTGAGGACGGTGATTATCTTTCCACCCGGATTCCACATCCTTATAAATTTCTTCAGCACCAGCAGCTATTAATCTGTCAATCTGCTGTTGCAGGGCATTAGAGTTATTTGCTTGCTCAAGGCTGGAAACCCTAGCATAGCCAACTATTTTGGGCATTTTCTGATAAAGTAATAGTGTACATTTAGTATTGTATATATGTTTCTTGACGAATTAAGCGAATTTAAGCGCGATGTATTAGAGTTTCTGCGCCAACCTTTGGAAGATGGTTTTGTAACAATTTCTCGCACGAAACAATCTGTAATGTTTCCTGCCCAGTTTACTTTGGTGGCGAGTACCAATCCTTGTCCTTGTGGTTATTATGGTGATACTATTCAACAGTGTACCTGTTCACCGCGACAAAGAGAGCAATATTGGGCGAAGCTTTCTGGACCATTGATGGATAGAATTGATTTGCAGGTGGCTGTAAATCGCTTGAAGCCGGAGGAAATCACCCAGCAAGCTACAGGAGAACCATCAAAAGTTGTGAGGGAAAGGGTACAAAAGGCACGCGATCGCTCTCTGCACCGTTTCCAAAATGAAACAAATCTGCGTTGCAATGCCCAAATGCAAAGTAGCCACTTGCAAAAATGGTGCAAACTCGATGATGCTAGTAGGAACTTATTAGAAGCTGCAATCAGAAAATTAGGGTTATCAGCTAGGGCAAGCGATCGCATTCTCAAAGTAGCACGAACGATCGCAGATTTGGCAGGGGATGAGGAACTCAAACCCCAACACGTAGCAGAAGCTATTCAATATCGTACAATTGATCGAATGCAGTGAGGAATTAAAAATTAAAAATTAAAAATTAAAAATTACAGCAGGGAACAGGGAACAGGGAACAGGGAACAGGGTTGAAACTCCTTTAGCATCAGTCTTTGTTATTAACTTCTGTACTTCATTTACCCGAAACGTGCTGTAAAAATTATCAGCAGTGAAAAAGTTTAATTTATACCAAAGTTATTCAATTAATTGAAAATCATGAATAACGGCAAATTTTATCACATTGGATTTAGCAAAGAAGATTTGGGTGCATCACCGCCAAGTGTTGCTTTGTTATCTGGTGATCCGCAACGTGCTAGTTTAATTGCGGAGGATTATCTACAAGATGTGAAAACTTTGTCAGAAAATCGCGGTTTAAATAGTTATGTGGGATATTTACCGAATGGTAAGAAAATTCTATCTGCTACTAGTGGAATGGGTGCGCCATCTTTAAGTATTGTTGTTAATGAATTGGTACAATTAGGAATTACAAAAATTATTCGCATTGGAACTTGTGGAGCAATTCAACCTAATATATCTGTAGGTAGTATTGTAATTAGTAGTGCAGCATTGTGTCGTCAGGGTGCAGCTAATGATATTGCACCAGTAGAATACCCAGCCGCAGCAGATCCATTTTTAACTGTGGCTTTAGTACAAGCTGCACAAGAATTAAAAATTAACTATTTTCTGGGTATCACTGCATCAGTGGATACTTTTTATGAAGGACAGGAACGGATTGATTCAGCTAACCCTCATTTAAGGCGATCGCTAGTGGGAATCACTGAAGAATACCGACAGTTAAATATTTTAAATTACGAAATGGAAACTGGCACTTTATTTAAAATGGCAGGGGTGTATAATTTTTCTGCTGCCGCGATTTGTGGGGTAGTTGCCCAACGTAGTGTAGCAGAAGATGTGATTGTGGCACAAAAAGATATAGCTATTGAAAAAGCCATTTTAACTGCTATACATACTATCAAAAATTTATAGTTCTAAATTCTGCTAGTGATATTTTTTACTATTTATTGCGCTCACACAAAATCTTGAGCAATTAAATTTATCTAAATTTCATTTAATCTTGATTTAATCAATATTTCATTTTTACCAAAATATTTTAAATAAAATCTGCTTTTATTGCTGATAAAGCTCCAGAAAAGTTGAAAAGTATAAAAAGTAGTCTATAGCCATAATCAATAAATGATTAACTCATCCTCAAGATAGTCGAAGAGGAATATGAGTTCTGGCAATTTAGACTGTGGAATATAGATTTTACGCATCAGCGAACTGTATACCATTCAGGGGTATCTAGTTAGAGTATAGCTGATAATTTTGGAGAACTATTTAACATGAAAGATGCCTCACACAAAAAGATTTTTACCAATAAATTAGTTGTAATAGCATTTATCCCTACTCTCATAATTTCGGCTTTATCATCTCGTGTATTTGCTGAAGATCAAGGGGTATGCTTTATGGTGACACCTTCTGGAAAGACTATTAATTTAGGGAAAATTTGTGCTAGAGAAAGCCAACCTCAAACAATTGCCCAAGTTCCTAATAATACCAAAATTTTACCAGGTAAAATTGCAAGAATTCCCATCAAACGGCGTATTGGCAAAATACCTGTAATCGAGGTGAAATTTAATAATAATCAAACTTATGAAATGATTTTAGATACAGGTGCTACTGCTACTCTCATTACTCGGAGAATGGCTAATAAACTTAATGTAAAGTCTACAGGAATAATAGAGGCACAAATTGCTGATGGTACTCAAGTTAAATTATTTACTGGCAAGGTAAAATCTATAGCTGTAGCTGGAGTAACAGCTAAAAATATAGAAGTAGCGATCGCCCCCAAAGCAGGTATAGGACTTTTAGGTCATGATTTCTTTGGGGACTATGATATCAAATTACTAGAAAACGAAGTGCAATTTTATCTTCGTTGATTTTCGTTAAGGTTGATTTAATCAAATCTTGATAGCCAAATTTAAGCAAGAAATACTTCTAAATCTGGTACATCTACCCAACTTCTATTGATATTAGATTTGTGTGATAAATCCATGAGCAATTGAGAGTAAACACCCTCTTGTAAAGAGGGTATTGTTTGTTGCTTACTTTCAATTCCCTTGACCCATTGGTCAACTACACGTAGAAAAGCACAAATTCTTCCATCATTGTAATGTTGAGGGAAAAGTAAGTTTTTAGGTATTTCCATTTCGCTTAATGGTTGACCGATTTGAGAACCCCAAACCCGAAAACCGTGGATATAATCTTTTTGATTTTCACTACCTAAAATTAATGTGCCTTTATCCCCATATACTTCTATCCAATGGGGTCTAGGTGCATGGACAACTGCACTAATAGAAACTTGGCAAGGCGTACCATCTGCCAATTCCAATGATAACATACAAGTATCATCAGTATTGACTGGTTTTAATTGTCCATTTTTGGGATCAATTCGTTCTGGAATTGCTGTACTTAAATAGGCATTTAATTTCCGCACTGGTCCGAATAACCAGTAAATGTAATCAAAAGCATGAGAACCCAAAGATCCCAAAGCACCACCACCTTGATCTTTCCTAGAATACCAATTCCAAGGACGGGAAACATCCGCACGGGAAGAACCCAACCAATCAATTTTAATTAAACGTAATTTACCTACATAACCAGAAGATAGAAGTTGAGCGAAAAATTGCCAACCAGGGACAAAGCGAAATTCAAAATCTAGAGTCGCAATTACTCCTTGAGTTTTAGCTAATTGATATAGTTCCTTTGCTTCATCTGCATTTAAAGCTGTGGGTTTTTCTAAGAGCAGATGCTTTCCCGCTTGCAAGACAGCTTTTGCCATTTCATAATGTAAAAATGGTGGGGTAGAAATACTCACAGCTTGTACTTCTGGTAAAGCCAAAATATCTGCTAAGTTATCACAGGCATAAGGAATATTATGATTTGTTGCGATAGTTTTGGCTTGATTGATATCTCGATGATAAACAGCGACTATCTCAGTATTATGATGTGCTTGAAATGCAGGAATATGAACTTTTTGACCGAATCCAGTACCGACAATTGCCACTCCAATCATACGTAGTAAAAAATTAAATTTATGGACATTTTGCAAAACAAAATTTAGAAGTTAGAAGCCAGAATATAGATTTGCTGGTCTACTCTTCGGGTTGCTATATCTGAATCTTGACTTCTGAATTCTTATTTTACTTCGTTTAAACATACACTAAAACCCGCTCAAATTAGCTATAAGTCGAGAATTTTCCGAAATCAAGGCTAAAATCAATAATGTATGGGGAACTAAAACAAATCTCTTTGCGTCTGTCTGTGTTGCGGTTCCATACCAGTTTCTACAAAACTGGATAACGCAGTGGTAGTTGGCCAGACCTTTGCTTGTTGTGTCAAATTCTCTTACATCTACTGTAAGATTGCACACAGGCAAAGTTCATTAATATAGTAATTCTCCTTGATATGTGAATTAGACCTCTCCAAAAATTAACTATACATGACCTGAAACCCTTGTATGAACGTCAAGGAACGTCTCTACATCCATGATAATTCACGATCGCTATAAACAATATTTATATTTAATTTGGAAAAGTCTAGTGTAATCAAAAAGTTGCGATTTATATTATTTATGTGTGGAAGAGGAGAGGAAATTAGAGATAGCCACATTCAATGTTTTCCCCATTCTCGTGACTTTACTACTTACCTGTATTCTACTTTACTCTAAACTAGCAACTCTAGTTATGCAGATGTATTAACCTTGCTAATACTAATTTTGTATAGCAAATTACAAATTTCTGGCAACATAAAGATACTCAGAATGTCCTGTGTTTTTAAGTCAATCGAAATTATTTTAATTTTGTACGTTAGCTATATCTACTACAATTAAGATACCTCAGTTTATGGTATCTTTAATATGCCTAAGCCAGAAATTTACATAACTTTCCGCTTAACACAACAAGAGAAAAATTTGCTACGGGAATATTGTGAACAAAGTGGAAGGAATCAAACCGATGTGTTGCGAGAATTAGTACGTGGATTAAAACGAAGAATCAAGAAAACTAACGCAGAGGTGTAAAAGTAAAGGATATTACCCCTATCGTTTGCTAGACTACGGAAGCAGCTTTATAGTTATTGAACCAAGTGCTTTTTTGATATAATTTAAGTCAATTTTTTGACTAGATTGCTTAGGCAATATGGCTTATTTGCACAAAAGATGTAATTTTAATTACAAGCTTCTCATGATGTAGAAACTACCTTGGTGAGTACCAAGAGTAAATTAGGTAACAGCTAACTGATATCTTGGTAGTTTCTCCCCTTAGCGATCGCGCGGTATACCCTCTGTTAGCGATCGCTCAGTGAAACAAAGTTAACACATCTTTAGCTAGGATATTTCAAGACCAGTTATGGACAGTCAGTTTACCCATTGGTTATGCTGCTGTTATTGGTATAGTCTGCTATTTACCACAGTCTATCTTATCACTAGCGATCGTCTACAACGGACACACGCAACCATTGCTACTGGCTATTAAAATGGGTGATAGGCTTTTCTGTTTTTGCGTTTGGGAGTGAGGGTTATGCAGTTTACTGAAAATTTTCCTTGATTTAGTTTCTTCCCTATCAGATGACGCTGGCTAAATAAGCAATTAAACTGTGGATATTGTCAAACAACTAGGACTAAAAACAACACCCTTGTACATTTAATAATATTATCTATTATTTTTCCAATGTAAATCCTACTATATCAAATGCTGGTTATGTCAGTGCATCAACCTACTGCTGGAGAAACTACCAATTTAATGAATGGTAATCATCATCAAGAAAATGATCATAAATTACAAACACATTATACCCCTGTCAGCAGTTTAGCAATCAAACAAGGAACTATTGCTAAATTTCTTGCTCCTTTAACTCAAGATACTTTTAAGCAAGTCGTTCGAGAGGTTGAACAAAAATTACAAATCGTACATCAAACCCTATCTATGTTAGACCATCAAGGGTTTGAAAAAATCTTACAAGAAATGTTGCATTCAATTGCTTTGAAAATAGGTGAATTATTGGGAGCAGATAGAACAACTATATTTTTACTAGACGAAGAAAAACAGGAACTTTGGTCAATTTTAGCCGAAGGAGGAAACGACAACTCTTTAGAAATTCGTGTCCCCGCAGATCAGGGTATTGCTGGTGAAGTGGCCACTTTCAAAAAACTGATTAATATTCCTTTTGATTTTTATAGTGACGTTCGCTCAATTTTTGCTCAAGCTCAAGAAAAGAAAACTGGTTATCGTACCTATACTATGTTAGCTTTACCACTGTTAAATGAGGATGGTAAATTAGTAGCAGTAGTGCAATTATTAAATAAATTAAAAATCCAATATAATCCTGATGCTCCACTATTAGAACGTATTGACACCAGAGGTTTTACTAGAGCAGATGAATTGTTATTCCAAGAATTTGCCCCTTCAATTCGCTTAATTTTAGAATCATCACGCTCTTTTTATGTTGCTACACAAAAACAAAGAGCGGCTGCTGCTTTAATGAAGGCAATTAAATCTTTAAGTCAAAGCAGTTTGGACTTAGAAGATACTCTCAAGCGGGTAATGGATGAAGCTAAAGAATTGATGAATGCTGACCGCAGTACTCTTTGGTTAATCGATCGCGATCGCCAACTGTTATGGACAAAAATTTATCAAGATGATGGGACAACTAAGGAGTTACAAGTCCCCATTGGTAAAGGTTTTGCGGGTATAGTAGCCGCATCGGGAAAAAAACTCAATATTCCCTTTGATTTATATGAACATCAAGATTCGGAAACGGCTAAAAAACTTGATCAACAAAATGGCTATCGTACTTGTAGTCTGTTGTGTATGCCAATATTTAACAGTGATCAAGAATTAATTGGTGTGACTCAGTTAGTCAATAAAAAAAAGTCTGGTGATTTTCCTCCTTACAATCCTGCTACTTGGCCAAATGCTCCCGAAATTTTTCAAGCTAGTTTTGATCGCAATGATGAAGAATTTATGGAAGCCTTTAATATTCAAGCAGGAGTAGCATTACAAAATGCTCAACTGTTTGCCAAGATTAAGCAACAAGAACAAATGCAGCGTGATATTTTACGGAGTCTTTCTAATGGAGTAATTTCTGTTGATCAAGCAGGAGTAATTATTACTGCTAATGAAAGTGCCAAACGCTTGCTAGGGTTCTGTTTAGAAGAAAACCTAGCTGGCAAATTAATCAATGATGTAATTCAAATTGAGGAGGGAGATTTTAGTAAATGGTGTGCAAGTGCTTTAAATGCAATTGATGTCAGACATCATCATCAATATTATCCCGACCGCCTATTATTAAATACTAAAAACGACAGACACAGTATAAATTTATCATTAAATACTATTGTTGATGTTAATGATCCACAAAAAATTTGTGGGGCATTAATTGTCATGGAAGATATTAGTGATGAAAAGCGCCTTAAGAGTACAATGTATCGTTACATGACGCAGGAATTAGCAGAGGAATTACTAAAATTAGATGATGCCAAATTAGGAGGCGATCGCAAAGAAGTTTCTATCCTCTTTTCAGATATTCGTGGCTACACCACTTTAACAGAAAACATGGAAGCAGAAGAAGTGGTCAGTATGCTGAATGAATATTTTGAATCAATGGTAGAAGCAGTTTTCCAACAAAAAGGGACTCTAGATAAATATATAGGCGATGCTATCATGGCTGTTTTTGGTTCTCCCTTACCTCTAGAACAACACGCCTTAATGGCAGTACGAGCATCATTAGAAATGCGTCATCGATTAAAAGAATTTAATCAACGCCGTTATGCTGCCAATAAGCCCAGAATTAGTATTGGTATTGGCATTAATTCCGATACAGTCATTAGTGGGAATATTGGTTCTAGTAAGCGCATGGAATTTACTGCTATTGGTGATGGTGTTAACCTTGGTTCTCGCTTAGAAAGCGTAACTAAACAGTACGGTTGTGATATTATTATTAGTGATAATACTTATCGCCTTTGCCATGAGTATATTTGGGCGCGAGAATTAGATTATATTCGTGTTAAAGGCAGAAATGAACCAGTAGCAATTTATGAGTTAATAGGTTTGCGCTCAGATCCAATCAGTAATGTAAAAATGCAAGTTATTGAGTATTATCACAAAGGACGTGAATATTATTTAAACCGTCAATTTAGCCTTGCTCAAGCAGAATTTGCTAAAGTTTTAGAAGCTGACATCCATGATCAAGCCGCTATCTTACATATTCACCGTTGTCAGCATTGGTTACATACCCCCCCATCAGATGCAGACTGGGATGATGGCGTTTGGACTTTTAAGGATAAGTAAAAAGTTCAATAACAAACCTATTCTTACGGATAGGGAAAGAAAAAAGATTCCGAGTCGTAACCATAAAAATTTAATCTGCCAAAACCTAAAAATTGACCATGCGCTTTTTCACCTCTAGGATAAGCTGTCACACCAAACAGATAAACGCCCTCAACTAGAGGATTTTGTACTGGTTTTAAGGCAATAGTAATAGTCTGTCCAGGTGATACTGGAGGATCAAAGGTCAAAGTTACTGTTTTAGCTTTTTGGTCAATATTTGTATTTTTTATCTCTAATCTCTGCTGTTTACTTGTTGCCGTTTCTCCTAAAGCAAAGCTATCTTTGAGGTCAAAATTCACATAATCTACTCCCTGACGTTGGTTGATAGTTATGGTTTGCAAAGGTTCGCCAGCATTGTCCGGTAAAGTGATAGTAAAGTAATAAGTTGCTCCTACTATACCAATAGTATTGTAAGTGGTAGTGGCTTTAACTAAGCGGGGTGGTTGAGCAAAATAAACCGTACCATCCTGTAACTCAATTGCTGGACTTTTAACAGCCGATACCGCAATTATTGTAAATGTGGAAAACAGGGTTAACGCTGTACTAAATAAAATTGGTACTCGCATTTAAGTTTCTCGATGTCAAATTAACTAAAATAAAGCCACTAATTCTATCATCAGGATTCAGAATTAAAGAGAAGTTGAGAGTCAAGCTGGATAATGTTCGCCAAGTAAAACTGCTATCTATTTCTGATGTGATAACTATTCTGGCTACTGACTCCTAACTCCTGAATTATTATATTCTATCTATTAGTAGATATCTCAAGTATCCCAATTACTTACCGTGCTGATTCCCAGATTTTAGCCATGTTGCGTTTATATTAGTGAATTAATTAGCTCTATGTGTTTACTTATGACTATTTCGCAATCAAACTTAAAAAATGTTCATCTTGATAATTAAAAATTGTATAGTGCAATGCTAACATAACCTCTATTTTGTTAAGTTAGTTGATATTGATTGTCAAAGCAATCCTTTTGATTAGAAACTAAGAATACAAAACAAGTAATTATTCATATGCAGACTATTTCTAAGCTGGAATTAATAAATCAGTCAACTTGGCAAAAGGCTATCATTCTGACTTTAGGTTTTTGGCTAAGTGCCAGCCTAATTTTAGATTGGGTAATTATGCCTAGTCTTTACGTTTCTGGCATGATGAGCCAAGCTAGTTTTACAACAGCAGGCTATGTAATTTTTTGGTTCTTCAATCGGCTAGAATTGCTTTTTGCAGCTGTAGTTTTAACTGGAGTTTTGGCTATCAATAAAACTCAAGCTGAGTGGCGGGTGAGTAGTATATTTTTATCTGTTTTACTCCTAGCTATAGCTTTGCTAGATACCTATTTATTAACTCCCCAGATGTGTGCTGTGGGAATCGATTTGAATCTTTTTGCCACCGCCAATGTAGTACCCGCAATTATGAATTTACTACATGGTGGGTACTTCTTATTTGATGTTATGAAGCTGGTAGCAAGTGGTTTACTTTTAAATTGGTGCTGGCGGCAAATCTAGCAACTTTGACAGTTACAGCAGGGAACGGGGAACAGGGAACAGGTAACAGGGAACAGGGTTGAAAGTCTTTTGGCGTAAGGCTTTGTCCCTCAACTTTGTACCTCATTTACCTGAAATATACTGTAAAAATTTCATAATCATAAATAACGCGCTTTGATGAACTTTTCCATCAAGGCGCGTTAATTGTTATTTATTGGTTTGTGACAAAATTTTAAGCTCTGGGTGAAAGTTAAGTGTAGAAATGTAAACTATTTTTTCAGAAAACGCTCATGATTGTGATGATGCTGGCACTGGTCAACATGATTAAAGCACCCATCACTAAGGTATTAGGGAGTTTGGAGTTCTGCATAGTTGGTCATTCCTCATGAATTGAGTATATTTACTAACGATATCAATTCCATTATGAATAGTTATCGGAATAGTATAAAAATTAAAATAATGTAAATTTTCTTAGCAAATATGAGATTAAGTAGTCACTTTGATTTGATACAATTTCTTGATAAGTGGGTTTTACCCCTCTCAAGTACGGATAGCCCCACAACATAAATACCTACTAGCCGACCGGAGTGTGTGCCTTGATGCTGTAAGATAAAGCTTTATCAAGGCAAATAGTATTTTGGTCAAAAAATAATCATGACAGCTTCCACGGCATCTATAAATCCGACAGTAGAATTTGACTTAGATAAGTTAAATCAAGAGTTTGAGACTGCTACGCCGAAAGAAATCTTAGCTTGGTCTGTTGAGAATATTCCTACAGGACTGGTACAAACTAGCGCTTTTAATGTGGATGATATGGTGATTACTCATATTCTCTACACTGAACTCAAGCATTCTGTTCCTGTAATCTTCCTTGACACCCTATTCCACTTCCGCGAAACTTTAGAATTGGTCGCTAAGACTATAGAAATTTACACCCTAGACTTAAAAACTTACAAAACACCAGATGTAGATACCCGTGAAGCTTTCACTGCTAAATATGGGGAAGCACTTTGGGACAAAGATATTGCTAAGTTTCATGACATTACTAAAATTGAACCTTTGCAACGGGGTTTAGATGAGTTAAATACTGTTGCTTGGATCACTGGTCGCCGTCGTGACCAAGCTGTTACCCGTGCCAATATGCCAGTTTTTGAATTAGATGGTAAGGGACGGTTAAAAGTTAATCCTTTAGCAACTTGGACTAGAAAAGATTCTTGGGCTTACGTAGCAGAACATAAGGTGATTTATAATCCTTTGCATGACCAAGGTTATCCCAGTATTGGCGATGAACCTATTACTACTAAAGTAGGTGAAGGTGAAGACGAACGCGCCGGACGCTGGCGCGGTACTGGTAAGACTGAGTGTGGAATACACATCTAAGTGAAGAGTTAGTAAAAAAGGCTCAGACATTTTTGCCTGAGCCCTTAAAATAGATAAAGCTAATTTTTTGAACTAATTTGTTAAGTTCAAAGGATCGATTTACCAAGCCTTAGTAACGATTACGTCCACCATAGTTACCACGATTTCCACCAAAAGAACCTCTATCTTCTTTGGGTTTAGCCTTATTTACTTTTAAATCTCTTCCCATCCATTCAGCACCATCGAGCGCATCAATAGCAGCAGTTTCCTCTGCATCTGTACCCATTTCCACAAAACCAAAGCCGCGTACTCGGCCTGTTTCGCGATCAGTAGGTAGTTGAACTCTCTTGACAGAACCATATTCTGCAAATACAGCGTTCAGACTATCTTCTGTAACATCGTAAGAAAGATTGCCTACGTAAATTGACATAACTTGTCTCCGAAATCATGAGTGTGTAGAGATTTAAGTTTCGGAGAAAAGTCTGTAAATACCAAAAACAAAAAACCTGTCAATACTAAAAACAAACGAGGTCACCGAATTAACTCTCACTTTCTACCATAACACAACAATCAACTTTTAGGAAGGAAATCGCTTTAGCTTTATATAAAGTTTTGTAAACAATTGATGGCTAGGTAGGGGTTGTGGTATCGCTTGAGCCATACTTTTACAGTTTCACTGTGCTTTACTGTAGATTAAATCTTCAACCAATAAAAATTTTTGCACTCACCAACTGTCAATCAAGGCTTGTTTGCTAACTGCTTTTCTAAGTAATATTCTTTAAGGTGATAATTTTTTTGACAAAAATTGAGTCTGTAGGGGAAGAGTAGTTTGTGTATGCTGGAATCAGCAGAAGATGAGGTCAAGGTAACTTGTAAATTGGTGATTACTTCATACTTTGAATGAACGACAACTGACAAACTATGATTAAAATACTGCACTTGTCAGATATCCACATGGGAAGCGGTTTTTCTCATGGACGGATTAATCCGGTGACGGGATTGAATACACGATTGGAAGACTTTGTCAATACTTTGTCTTTGTGTATTGATAGAGCGATCGCTTCTCCCGTTGATCCTGTAGATTTAGTATTATTTGGTGGAGATGCTTTTCCCGATGCGACACCACCACCCTATGTACAAGAGGCTTTTGCTGGTCAGTTTCGCCGCTTGGTAGATGCGGGTATTCCTACGGTTTTGTTGGTGGGAAATCATGACCAACATTCTCAAGGTTTGGGAGGTGCAAGTTTAAATATCTACCGGACTCTAGGTGTACCTGGGGTAGTTGTGGGGGATACTTTAACTACTCATACTATTAAAACCCGTAAAGGTTCAGTACAGGTAATTACTCTCCCCTGGTTAACCCGTTCTACTTTGATGACACGTCAAGAAACTGAGGGGTTATCTTTAGCAGAAGTTCATCAGTTATTAATAGAAAGATTGCAGGTAGTATTAGAAGCAGAAATTCGCCGTTTAAACCCAGATTTACCTACGGTGCTGTTGGGTCATTTAATGGCGGATAATGCTACTTTGGGGGCAGAAAAATTGTTAGCAGTGGGTAAGGGTTTTACTTTGCCTTTATCTTTACTGACACGTCCTTGTTTTGATTATGTGGCGCTAGGACATGTCCACCGTCACCAAAATTTGAATAAGTCTAATAGTAAACCACCAATTATTTATCCGGGGAGTATTGAACGGGTAGATTTTAGCGAAGAGAAAGAAGAGAAAGGTTATGTGATGATCGAACTAGAAAAGGGGTGGGTAGAGTGGGAATTTTGCCCTTTACCAGTTCGCACTTTTCGCACGATCGAGGTAGATTTGTCTAAGGCAGATGATCCGCAAGCAGTATTGTTGAAGGCGATCGCTAAACACAATATTCAAGATGCTGTAGTCAGGTTAATATATAAATTACGCTCAGAACAACTGGACTTAATTGATAATTCTGCCCTGCATCAAGCTTTAAGTGACGCTCACACCTATACTATTCAACCAGAATTAGTCAGTCAGTTAGCTAAACCCCGGATTCCTGAACTGAGTGCTAGTAGCAGTATCGACCCAATGGAAGCCTTAAAAACCTACTTAAATAATCGGGAAGACTTAAAAGACATTGCACAATCAATGCTGGAAGCAGCAGAAAATTTGTTGGAGAATGAGCAGGGAATATGGCTAGAAACTGCTACTACTGATTAAGTTGATTGGTGAAAATTGCCAATCTAGATTCAGCCCAGTAGTTAAAGTTGCTTTAAATTCCTGCATCAAGTCCCAATTAATCTGCAAAAATAACTGTATTTCTTAGCTCAAGTTTTGAGTTAATCTCAACTTAGCAGGAATGAAAACCTTTGTCAGTTGGACTTTTTATGTCCCTCTACCCTCAGATTAAGCAATTTGTACTTGGTAAATCTTTACCTACCAGCGCCCACGCTGAAGAGAGATTAAGCAATGCCGCAGCTTTAGCCGTGCTTTCTTCTGATGCACTTTCTTCTGTTGCTTATGCCACAGAGGAAATTTTATTAGTGTTAGTAGCAGCAGGAAGCAATGCGCTGGGTTTGTCTCTCCCCATTGCTATAGCGATTATCATTCTTCTAAGCATAGTTGTACTTTCTTACCGCCAAACTATTCGCGCTTATCCTCAAGGGGGCGGTTCTTATATTGTTGCTAGGGAAAACTTAGGTTTATACCCTGGACTGGTGGCTGGTGGTTCATTAATGATTGACTACATTTTAACAGTCACAGTCAGTATATCTGCGGGTACGGCTGCTTTGACTTCAGCTATTCCTCAATTACAACCCCACACAGTTCTTCTCTGTTTGATTTTCATTTTTCTGTTGATGCTGGCAAATTTGCGGGGTGTCAAGGAATCAGGCAAAATATTTATGATTCCTACCTATGCTTTTATTGCCAGTGTTTTTGTTTTAATTACTGTGGGTTTATTTAAGTATATTACTGGTGGGACTGTTGCACATAACTATCCTACACTTCCCGTTACAGAAGGACTGAGTTTATTCTTTATTTTACGTGCCTTTTCCGCAGGATGTACAGCATTAACGGGAGTTGAGGCGATTTCTGATGGAGTTTTGGCTTTCAAACAACCAGAATGGAAAAATGCCCGGTTAACATTACTCTATTTGGGGGTAATTTTGGGTTTAATGTTTGTGGGCATTACTTATTTAGGTAATGTTTACCATGTTGTGCCAGAAGAGGGACAAACAGTAGTATCATTGCTAGGTAGGGAAATTCTAGGTGTTGGGCCACTGTACTATTTTCTGCAAATAGTGACTTTATTAATTTTGCTGTTAGCTGCCAATACCAGTTATGCAGACTTTCCCAGACTTTGTTACTTTTTGTCACGGGATGGATTTTTACCCAGACAATTATCACTGTTAGGCGATCGCCTGGTCTATTCCAACGGTATCATTCTCTTGAGTTTGTGCGCTGCCATCCTGGTAATAATTTTCAAAGGCCAAGTAAATGCTGTGATTCCCCTGTATGCAGTGGGTGTGTTTACTTCCTTCACCCTTTCCCAAGCCGGGATGGTGCGTCACTGGTTCCAAGAACAACGAGGACATTGGCACTATAGCGCAGTGATGAATGGCTTGGGGGCGATCGCTACCGCTATTGTCTTAGTTGTCATTGTTTCTACAAAGTTCCTTTTGGGCGCTTGGTTAGTGGTGTTAGCCATTCCTTTGTTAGTAGGTTTATTTGTGGCTATTCACCGTCACTATCAATACGTGTCCCAACGTCTAAGTATTCAAGGAATTGCCCCCCGGAGTTATATTCCTCGACCTAAACCAGAAGTGATCACTCATCCAGCAGTGGTATTGGTGGGACAATTAAACCGAGGCACAGTAGAAGCTTTAGATTATGCACGGACAATAGCAGATGAAATTGTAGCAGTGCATATAGATATTGGTTCTACAGACCGGGAAAAATTACAAGAAAAATGGCGTAATCTTGAGTCTGATATTCCTCTAGAAATCATCGATTCACCTTATCGTTCGGTCATTCATCCTCTTGTCGATTTTGTGAGTCGATTTGAAGAACGTCACCCTGATGTATTTACCACTATCATTGTTCCCGCTTTTGTAACTCGTAATTGGTGGGATGGCATTTTACATAACCAAACAACTTTCTTTTTAAAGAATGCTTTACGCGCTAAGAAAAGCCGAGTTATTACCACAGTGAGACATTATCTGTAATCTGATGATAATTGAAGTAGGGCAAACGCACCTTATTTTTAAAATGCTTACTGGGCAAAGGTTTCAAGCGTTGTTAACTTTTGTATCTAAAAATTGAAACCCTTGCTGTGTATGGGTTACAGAATTTAAATGCGTTTGCCCTGATAATTGAAGTAGGTAATGGGTAGATGTAAGCCAACTAATCACCTCTTGCCTATCAAATTTATTAGGAGCAAATACTTAGGGCTTGCTGAATAAATGTGAAAATATTACAGGTAAAGGGTTTGAGCCGTTCTCAGGTTAAAAAAGTGCAAGATTTTACGAGGTGGGAACTCAAAAACCTTGCATTTAATTTCTACACAAAGGAAAAATAGCTCCCATCCAACTCTTGAAACTGTTCCCTGTTCCCTGTTCCCTGTTCCCTGTCTCCACAACAAGACTTTTTCAGCAAACCCTACTTAGAGATAAAACCTTTGGCAGCAACTAATAAAATCTGATAGAGGAAGTGAACAAGTAATGCCAATTCAAAATTCAAAATTGGGAAAGTCAAGTTTGCTTAGGGTTGCCCGATTTACATCCGTTACCTTATACAGCAGATTTCAGGTAAATGAGGTACAAATTTTAAGAACAAAGCCATATACCAAGAGGCTTTCAACCCTGTTCCCTGTTAAGAGTTCCCTGTTCCCTGCTGTAATAGTAAATTGGAATTATAAGAGCAATGACAAGATGATCGCTATACCGTTTATAGCCAGCACTATTAATACCAATTTACTAAAAGAGTGTAACAACTATAAATCGTCAAATCCTGATCAAATCTGGTCTTACCCATTTTGAATTTTGTTGGCGAAGCCTTGCCGAAGGCTATTTTGAATTTTGAATTGGTATAAGCTTACTCAATCAGTTTTTCTAAGTACTGAGCTATCATCTGCTGTTGACCAGCACGGGAAATTACTGTTTGTCTTGTACGGTATTGCTTACCAATAAATTTTAATTCTTCTTCAAACAAAGAGCCATTTTCTTCTGTCCACAAATAAATAGTTTGAGGATCACGAAAGTAAAATTTAGCTATAACTAGCCTTGGTACAGGAAAATTACGCCCAAAATACATAGTATCTCCTATTGTACCCAAAACAGTCCAGCGTTTAGTTCCTTCCTCTCCTGTCTCTAAATCTACACCATTCCATTCCACATAAGAACCACATTCCATACAAGCAGTTTGATCCAGTTGATGCAGTTGTGCTAAATCAATTAATTCAGTACAGCCTTCATCTAGAAATTTCATGGATACTGTTTTCTTAATATCCCTGATTTTACCATTGGGTAGTGCATAGTATCTACGCTCTGAACACCATTTACCGTCAGATGCCTTGAGAAAATCTTTGATCAAATTAGCTGCATCTTGAGTAGTAAGTTGAGAAAACTTATCGAGATAGGTTTTACTAGAATGCATGACTTATTGAGGTTGTTCAAAAGAATAGATGCGTCAAAATTGGAGAGTTAATAATTTGTTTAACTCTCAAAGATTCGGGCTATTTTCGACCTACAGGAACTGCTGTTTGTTGAGCAGACATAATGCTTTTTATACGTTACTATTATTTTATATTAAGATATGTTTACCAATAGTAGGGACACTGAAATGTTTATAATACATTATACTAAGTATACAATAATCCTCTATGTAATGTTAGTTTGAATAGTTAACATTCATAGTCGAAAAACTACAGTTTTATGTATAAGCTCATATCTGCAACACTGCTAACTACTACGCTGCTGTTATCAACCAATAACTTTTCATTTGCGGGTACTTGTGCTTCTCGTTGTGGCCCCCGTCCCCTGGAGGTCAAACCGGGTCAATATATTCGGTTGCAAGTGGTCAATAAAACCTATGGGCCTTTAAAAATCGAGGATGTGCAAGCTAGAAAGCAAATGACTCTGGAATCAGGGAAAGAATTACAATTGGATCAGGCAGGTGCAACAGAACCTAATCTGTCAATTTTGTTTTGGGATGAGGATGGGAGGTCTTTACAGGGGGTTGTATCTAAACCAAATCCGTGGATTTTGCGTTTAGAAATTCGTCCTAGTAATCGTTATCCTAGCGATCGCTCTCTTTACATTCTTAACGATGGTCGTGTAAATGTGTTCTAAAGGTGCAAAATATTCTATAGTGCTAAACTTGCCTAATTTTTGATTGTGCCAGACCGACCTTACTCTGAAATTGCGACAAATTCCCAACGTTTACCGATTCAGCGTTGGCAATTTTATCCCACAAAGCCAGATATAGCGCAAGAATTGGTGATTTTAACCAATCTATCTCCTATTATCTGCCAATTGCTGATTAATCGGGGCATGGAAACGCCAGAACAAGCGCAAACTTTTCTTGACCCTGAATCTCTCAATTTACCTTCACCCTTGGAGGAATTTCCCCATTTAGCGGTGAGTGTGGAATTGTTGGAACAGGCGATCGCTAATAAGATGAAAATTGCCATTTGTGGAGATTATGACGCAGATGGCATGACTAGTACTGCATTACTATTGCGTAGCCTCCGCGCCTTGGGTGCTGATGTAGATTACGCCATACCTAGTCGAATGCATGATGGTTATGGTATTAATAAGCGGATTGTAGAAGAATTTTACAATGAAGGTGTGGGTTTAATTCTCACTGTTGATAATGGAATTTCTGCTTTTGAACCTATTAAAAGAGCGAGAGAATTAGGTTTACAAGTAATTATCACAGACCATCATGATCTACCCCAACAATTACCCCCAGCTAATGCTATTCTCAACCCCAAATTAATTGCGGAAACTTCACCTTATCGCGGCGTTGCTGGTGTAGGTGTGGCTTATATTCTAGCTGTTTCTTTAGCACAGCAATTAGGAGAAGGTAGAAGTTTAATTCCTGTAATGTTAGCTTTATTTACTTTGGGAACAATTGCTGATTTAGCCCCGTTAGTTGGTGTTAATCGCCGTTGGGTAAAACGGGGTTTAAAAGTTTTACCTAAATCTAGTTTACCAGGTATTCAATGTTTAATTCAAGTGGCTGGTGTTCAACCTAGTGAAAATGGTCAAAGTGCTAATAATTCCAAAACATTAAAACCTGAAGATATTGGTTTTCGACTGGGACCGAGAATTAATGCGATCGGCAGAATTGGTGATCCACAAATTGTTATAGATTTACTGACTACAGATGATTGGGGAATAGCACTAGAAAAAGCCATGCAGTGCGAACAAACCAACCTCCAGCGTCAGCAGATGTGCGAACAAATTGAAAAAGAAGCGATCGCTATTGTTGAAGAGTTATACAGTCAAACTTTACACCAAGATAGAGTATTAGTAGTTGTCCATGAAAACTGGCATCACGGTGTAATCGGGATTGTGGCTTCTCGACTAGTTGAGCGTTATGGTGTTCCGGTATTTATTGCTACTAATGAAAACGAGAGTTTAATTCGCGGTTCAGCTAGAGGTATTCCCGAATTTCATGTATTTACAGCCTTAGAATTTTGTCACGATTTACTGGGTAAATTTGGTGGACATAAAGCCGCAGGTGGATTTTCTTTACCATCGGAGAATTTATCAGAATTTAGGCGGCGTTTATCTCAGTTTGCTAACAATTGTTTAGAATTACAACACCTCAAACCCTTATTAAAAATCGACACTCAAGTCAATTTTGACCAAATCAATTCTACACTTTACGAACAGTTAAACATTCTCCATCCTTGCGGTATTGATAACCCTGATCCGGTGTTTTGGACTCCTAATGTCCACATAGCTGAACAGCAAATTGTCGGTAAAGGTCACATTAAGTTAACTCTATCACAAACAGTCAATTATCAGAGGTATGAAATAAAGGCGATCGCTTGGCGTTGGCGTGATTATTTTCCTTTACCTCAACGTCTAGACATTGCTTACAAATTGCGGGAAAATAACTTTAATGGCAAAACAACAATTGAACTAGAATTATTAGGTGTAAGATTACCAAATCAAGCACCAGAACCTTTCTCTTTATTCCCACGTCAAGCCACTTTTGAATACAAACAGCGTCAATACACCTGTGGCGTTTATCAAAATGGTGTTGGTTCGGAACTGAGGATTAAAAATCCTGAAGGGAAAATTTTAGTGATGCAGCCAGGTAATACAATCGGGTTGATTGGCAACAGTCAAGAGGATGCAAAACAGGTTGATTTATCTCAACCTCAATTTAATTGTATTGTTCAAGCTGCTATTCAAGCTTTGGAAATTACTTAAACGTCAGTTAATGCGGATAGTAAGATTAAGAGGCAGTTAAATGAAAATGTGAGGATTTATTTAAACGCAGATGGACGCAGACAGACGCAGAGGGACGCAGATAAAAAACAATCTCTATTTTCTGTTACTAAATTAGGAGTGCTGAGTTATTGCAGTGCAAATCTTGACAGTAATTTGCGACCTGTTGAAGTCTAGAAATTAAGTCAAAGCTGAGTAAGAAGCTGATTTTAATTCTGACTTCTGACCCTTGACTCAGCACTCATAACTTAGTTGGGACTATTACAGGTCGCCGTTGCGGAAAGCTAAAACAAAGATAACTGCTGGCCCAGCAAGTACAATCAGTGCAACGAAGGTTAACTGTAAAATTACTTCCCAGTTGAGGTTGCCTAAATTTGCTAAAAAGTCCATAATCTTTTCCTCCCAGTGGTTTTAAAAGATTCAATAATCAATTGCACAACTCGCAACTGATCATATCTGGCTAAAGGCGACCAGATTTAATTTACTTAACAAAATTATAGAAAAAAACACAAAAAAGTAAAATAGCAAACAGACAAAGGGGTTTGATCAAAATGGCTACTTGGCAATGTGTAAAGCAATGTGGTGCTTGCTGTCACCTAGATCCAGCAGAACGTCCAGATTTGGAAGATTATCTCACACCAGAGGAACTAGAGTTGTATTTGAGTATGGTTGGTGAGGACGGTTGGTGTGTAAATTTTGACCATGATACACGAGAATGCCGCATTTATTCCCAGCGTCCGCGCTTCTGTCGGGTGACAGTAGAGACATTTACAGAGATGTTTGGGATTGAACCAGAAGAGTTAGACGATTTTGCCATAGATTGCTGTCGTCAGCAAATTGAAGGGGTTTATGGCGATCGCAGTTTGGAAATTTTGCGCTTCGATCGCGCGATCGGTTACATCGAATGTTAATGAAGAATAGCGGGTTTCACAAGTTTCTGTGCTATTTTCTCCTAAAAAGTTGCAATTTATTACAATCATCTGAGAAAATGAAAGGAATATGAAAAAACCTAGCAATAGAATTACTACTTGTGAAACTCGACTCACCACCCGTCAGCATTTCTAGCGATTCTCCGACCACAAGCCAGTTAAATCTGGAAAATGAGACTCAAGCAACACTCCAGCCTGTAGTTAGCAGCGATGACAAAAAGCGAGAATCTGTTTTTGTCACATTTAGTACAACATTTGTCACTATCTTTTTAGCAGAAATTGGCGATAAAACCCAACTTTCAACATTACTAATGAGTGCAGAATCTCATGCACCTTGGGTAGTTTTCCTGGGTTCTGGTGCTGCATTAATTACTACAAGTTTATTAGGTGTATTATTGGGTAGTTGGATAGCCAGCAAACTCAGCCCTAAAACTGTAGAAAAATCAGCAGGTGTAATGTTATTGCTAATTTCTATCATGCTAGTTTGGGATATAATTGGCAATTAAACAGCAAAAGCATGTATGAAGCTAACTGTCTAGTCAAACAGTTTTTAACTTTTAATTTTTCATTTTTAACTGTTCACTATGGATTGGAATCTTTTAGGACTAAGCTTTATTACGGTTTTTCTGTCAGAATTAGGTGATAAAAGTCAACTAGCAGCGATCGCACTTTCTGGTCGTGGTCAATCACAAAAAGCTGTATTCTTTGGCACGGCTGGCGCACTGTTATTAACTAGCTTTTTAGGCGCGATCGCTGGGGGAGTAGTATCAGAAATATTACCTACTAGATTGTTGAAGGCGATCGCAGCTGTAGGATTTGCTATCTTAGCTATTCGTTTGCTGTTACCCAAAAATGAAAGTGAAACAGAAGATTAACTAGCTTTTTCAGCTAAAAATACTATTTAGCTAAATAATACAAGCATCGGCGTGGTCTAGCTACGCCGAACAAAAACTTACTATAAAAGGCGAAATTTATTAAATCAAATAATTTGATAGTCAGTAGTAGTTAATCTAATACATTATTCTCTTAATTTTATCAGCTAAATTTTTGACACTTCACGAAATTAAAATCAACTAAAATAGTGCTAATGATTAAGTTATTCGGCATACATCATAATTTTTGAGTGCATCCGACTTGTATAATTTCCAGCCAAATCATTGTTAACTATATTCTGCTGGACTAGGAAAAATGGTGAACCAAAAGCGTTGCACCTGCGTCGTCTAGTGGACAAATGCTTGTAGACTGTATGACAAACACATTGCATCACCAAAAAATGCGATCGCACAAGTGGCCAGATAAAGCATCATTTAAAAGTATGAACTTCATTTTCCTGCGTTCAGGGTGGCAACGTAGCATAATAGCCGTTCGTCAGATTTTACCCAAAAAAAGCTTGTTTTCTCTACTGCTCTTTTTCTCTTTTCTCTCAGTTTTACTTTTAGGCAGCTTTACTCCAATTAATGCCCAAATACCCCGTCAAGAAATTCGTGGCGTTTGGATGACAAACAACGATCTTGATATCATGAAAGATCGGAATAAAGTTCAAGAAGCTGTTACCCAACTACGAAAACTTAACTTTAATACCATCTATCCCGTAGTATGGAATTCAGGATATGTAATGTATCCCAGCCCTGTAGCGCAAAAAATCGGTATTCAACCATTTGTATTTCGCGGTTCAGATGGACATGATATTTTAGCTGATGTAATTGCTAAAGCCCATAGTCAAAATTTATTAGTAGTTCCTTGGTTTGAATTTGGGTTTATGGCTCCCCCAACATCAGAATTAGTATTAAATAAACCAGAGTGGTTTACACAAAAACAAGACGGTAGTCAAACTTCTATTAGTGCGGCTGGTGAAGTAATGTGGCTTAATCCCTTCCGTCCAGAAGTACAGAAATTTATCACTGATTTAGTCTTAGAAGTTGTTACTAAATACGATGTTGATGGGATTCAGTTTGACGACCACATGAGTTTACCCCGTGAATTTGGTTATGATCAATACACCATCAATTTATACAAACAAGAAACCAAAAATCTCCCACCTAAAAATGTTGATGATTTAGACTGGGTAGCTTGGCGGGCAAATAAAATTACCAATTTCATGATTCAACTCAACCAAGCAGTAAAACAAAGAAAACCAAAAGCCATCTTCTCAGTTTCTCCCAATTATTACGACTTTGCCTATAAGCTACAACTACAAGACTGGTTAAGTTGGGTAAGATTAAATATTGTAGATGAGCTAATTGTGCAAGTTTATCGCCCAAATTTACCAAGTTTCGTCGAAAAACTCGACCGCCCAGAAATGGAAGAAGTAAAAAACATGGTTCCTAATACTGGGGTGGGAATTATGGCAGGTTTAAGAACAAACCCTGTACCCATACAACTAATTAAATCTCAAGTTAGTGCAGCCCAAGAACGAGGATTAGGAGTAATTTTCTTTTATTACGAAAGCCTCTGGAATGCCGCACCAGAACCCATAGCCGAACGCCAATCTGGATTCCAAACCCTCTTCCCCAATCCAGCTTTGAGAGCGCGTTTAGATTAAGCTAGAAGGCAGGAAGCAGGAGTTAATAAATCGGCAGGACATGGCAGTGCCATGTCCCTACCATACAATCCTCATAGCTCATTTGAAATTATACAGCAGAATTCAGGAGTCAGGAGTCAGGAGTCAGAAGTAAAAGTCGCTTGGTGTCTGAGTTTCGATTTTCAATTTGTACCTCATGTACTGGAAATATGCTGTATAATTACCGAATGTTTTAGAAATCGGAGTCTTAATTTTTTTATGTTCATTATTGTTTTTTGAGTTTTCACAATCTTCACACACACGATTAATATAATATTGAAATTAATGCCATTTAATTAAAACTATAAGACTGTAATATATAAATATATTGTGTAGAGACATGGCAATGCCATGTCCTTCCGAGAATATTAATTTTATTGCAAAATTCCCATAATATAAACCTCAAAAGGCTTGATTTGCTTTCAATTTGCACAGTTCAGCATAGTTTAGGTAGCCTCTAATTTTATTTCCTTTGGATATTGTTGACAAAGATTTTTCGATGGTATATTCTTAATTTATATGTATAGGCGGACAGTTTATCTAAAAGAACAAACCGCTACAGCGCATCAAAACACAAGTAATCCTTATGTGACGAAAATGTTCTTGATTAAGTCTTGAGCCGCCTTTAAAATATTTATCGCGCTGAAGTTGGTGTGTTCTGGCAAAAACAGTAAAAAACAACTCTGACAACTGTAGGTTTTTTGTTGTGTAGAGGTTTTGATACTGCAATAACTCCATAAAGCAGATTGAGTTCTCAAAATTTGAGAGCTTTAATTGTCTATGGTTGAATGCCAGGATATACTAACTTTAGTTGTATATACTTTGTGAAATCAATCTGCTGTTGTGTAGTTACTGCAAAATCTTGAACTCTCATCACAAAAACCTCCAGTTGTGGAAAATTAACAGCATCCCAACAGAGGTAAAATGCCTAACAAACCAAAAGATAAAGCTATTAAAATTCTTACTCAGTACGAAAGATTAGCAAATAAATATGGTTTAAAGCTATCAGATGAGAAAATCAAAGAACTGAATGATTTACGAGATAGAGGATTAATTAAAATCTCAAATCTTCCTGCTAAATTACGCGCTGAGTTTCCTGGTGAGTTTCGTGATATGAATCTTAATGACATTCGAGCGTATCAGGAGTAAAATAAATGAATTAGAGGAGGTAAGACATGAGTTTTTATCCAGAACTCGATAACCTCAATTTAGAAGAACTCGCTAATCGCTTTCAACTTCCACCACCAGCAGGAGAAAGTGAAGCTTTATACTACCAAGAAATAGCTGATATAATAGCCAACACAGGTAAAGCAGGTATAGACTTTCTATTTAGCAAAATTAATGATGCAAACACAGTACGATTACAAGCAATTATCTTTGCGCTGACAGGAGCAAAATTAGAAAATTCTCAACTCAAAAGTTTATTAATTAACTATCTTCATAATCAAAATCCCTCAATTGTTATGGAAGCAATAGAGGGTTTAATTAGATTAGAAGCAAAAGAAACAAAAAATGAGATTTTAGCTTTGCGTGAACATTCTTCGCAATATGTAAGAAGTAGTGTTTTGCGCTATATCAGTAAGTTATATCCTGAAGAAGCACTACCTTTATTAATAGAAGGCTTGAAAGATCCAGATTATGTTGTGCGGGAAAGTGCAGCCGATGAACTAGGAGAATTAGAAGCTGTAGAAGCCATAGAATATCTACAACCACTAACAGAAGATGCTCATCCAGATGTTAGACAAGCTGCACAAACCAGTATTGAAATATTAAGAGGAAATTTTTCTTACAGCATTTCTTGATTGAGGATAAATTATGAATATGTAAATTTTGTAGAGATGTTACATGGAACGTCTCTACGTTTTAGAGAATTATTTATTGCTGTAAATATCAACCTTTAACCATTTCAAATTCTAATTGATGATTCTTGCGAAAATCATAACTACCAAAATCTACAATATTGGTATCACTCAATTCTAAATTATAAAAATTGACAAAATCATGATCAAAGTAGGGGCCAGCGTGCCAAGTACCTTCATTTAGTTTAATAAAACAGTTTCCGGGAATATAAAAAGCAGCAAGTTTTTCTAAATTAGGTTGATCACTGTCATTATTTGGTGGACAAACTGCCATAAACCAATCTTTTCCTTCTAATGCACCTAAACATTGAGTACATTTTACATGACGTGCAATGTTGTGAAATTTTCTTCCTCTTTTCTCCAAACGCATAATATAAAATCTTGGAATACCATTTTGTAAATTTAATTGTGCATCTGTTTCATCAAATGGTTTACCGTCATGGCTGGGAAAAATCACTTGTCCATAACTTTGAAAATTTTCTGGTGTAATCAATTCTGCTTTGATTTGTTGCAATGTTGGAGATGCATTCATAAAAAAATCCTTATCTGTGCAATTTTGATTATAGCGTTTCCTGTTTGCCAGCAATAGATTATAATTTTTCCTTAGAGTGATGCTATATATCACTAAAGGAAAGTGTCAAGGTTTTTCAATGTGTGAGGGGTAATCTATGGAAGCTAATTTTAGCCGCAGAAAATTCATAATTTATGGTGCAGCTACCTTTAGTACTAGCTTACTTTTAAAAGCGTGTGCTAACAACTCCTCACCTACACCAACAGAGACAATTAGTGGAAATGGATTTAAAATAGCGATCGCACTTCCCGGAGTCATCACAGATCAAGCTTGGAATCAGTCCGGTTACGAAGGTGTAAACCTTGCAAAACAAAGTTTAGGTGCAGAAATCGCTTATGTCGAAAAAGTAGCACAAGCGGATCAAGCGGAAGTATTAACAGATTTTGCTCGTAAAGGCTACAATGTAGTATTTGCTCATGGTGGACAGTTTGATGCAGCTGTAGAACAAGTTGCGTCACAATTTCCTAATACCTTTTTTATAGCAGTTAACGGTTCTATCAAAGGTGAAAATATCGCTGCTTTGCGAATAGACCATATCCAAGCCAGTTATTTATGCGGGATTATTGGTGCTACGCTAACCAAATCTAATAAATTAGCCTATATTGCTGGACAGGAATTTGAGGCTACCCAACAAGAATTAAGAGGCTTTGAATTAGGAGCAAAATCAGTTAAACCTAATATCCAAATCACATCTACTTTTACAGGTGACTGGAATGATATCGCTAAAGCTAAAGAAGCAACTCTCGCTTTAATTTCTACAGGCAATGATGTGATTTTCCAATGGTTAGATAATGCCTCACCCATAGTTTTACAAACTGCTAGTGATAAAGGTGTTTATGCCTTTGGTAATACAAAAGACCAGTTAGACATTGCCCCTAAAGCAGTATTAACCAGTGCTGTAAAACGGTTAGATTTAGCTATAGAGTTTTTAGCAAAATTAGCACAGGAAAAGAAATTAAAAGGAGAAATCTATACAATAGGCTTAGAAAAACCAGATATACTAAATTTAGGTAAATTTGGGGCAGCAGTTACGGAAGCAGTACAGCAAAAAGTCCAAACTGTCAAAACAGAAATCGTTAGTAAGAAAATTGTGTTTGAACCATGTAAAGAAGGCGATAAAGATACGCTCTGTATAAAGTCTGCCTCAAAATAAATTATCAAATTCCTACAGAATTTTTGCTGATTTACACTTCTATATGATACCCTTGAATATAGTAATAAAAACCATCTTCATTTTATTTTCGCACCTGACTTTATCTTACGCAAGGTGATTGAACTAGATGATGAATCACTATATTCAACATTAATAACACAATAGCGATCGCTTCCCAGAGAAATCACACTGCCAGTGAATACCATCTCCTCGCGTGACTGCTGTGAGGTAGGGTCAAGGATTGCAAGGATTGCACTCGTACGAGGTGCTATCACACCCTTATCATTTGGTAGCTCCCTTTCCCAAATATTAGCAACACCTACTCGATAGTTGGAAATTGTCCCTACTGTGTTTGAGCCGATTGTTATCTCATTACTAATCGTTGCTTTCTCCAAAGAACCACAGGTCGAACGTACTAATAATGACCTTGGTATTTTTGGGGTGGTAGTTTTCGGTGCTGTACAGGCGAGTAATCCCCAAGCAATTATCGCTGCAAATACCAATTTTTTATCGACCATTGATAATAGCCTCAATGAAGAATGAGCGCACTTTGTCAAGTGCATCCATCTTTTTTACTTCTTGTTCTTATGCTTTACGGTATCTTCCGCAGAGTAACTGAACCGTATTTTGAGTTTCCTCCATCAACATGAACAACACAGTAGCGATCGGTTCCCAGGGAAATTACACTGCCAGCAAATACATCCTCATCATGTGACTGCTTTGTGCTAGGGTCAAGGATCGCAAGAATTGCACTTATACGAGGTGCTATCACACCTTTATCATCTGGGAGCTCCCGTTCCCCAACATTAACAACACCTACTGCATAGTTGGATATTGTCCCTACTGTGTTTTCATTGATAGTTATTTCATCACTAATCATTGGTTTCTCCACAAAACTACAGGTCGAAGGTACTACTGATGATTTAGATATTTTTGCAGGGGTGGTTGTTGGTGCTGCACAAGCGATCGCTCCCCAAACAATTATTGCTGTACATACCAATTTTTGATCAACCATTAATCATAACCTCAGCGAAGAATTTGTGCACTGTTTCGATGTCCATCCATCCATCACCGCGTGGGTGGCGGTAACCCCAAGGATTGAACAGCTTAGTTCGTTTCTGGGATGGGTCTACATCTATGATGGTATAGGCGTGATTGAAGGGTATACGTTCACTATTAAATATCGCTATCGCTTCTCTTGAAGCCTTTTGTTCTTCGGGTGAGCTAACCGTTATCATTTGCTTATTCTTCTTCGCCTGAACCAATATATTCATGAAATCATCTACGGATATTTTCTGCGGATTGAAAGCACCTACTTTTTTATTAGTCATATCTTTGATCGCACTTGCAGGACTACCGCCATTATTAATCGCGTCAATCCCGCCTTTCTGCTGTGCGTAAGCTTTCTCAATGATGAGTGGCCAAAAAGCCTTGCGATCCATCACTTTCCCATGCTTACCAACCAAGAAGTCTGCTGTGACTGTCTGTTTAGCTCGCCAATGGGCGAAGCCAATCCCCTTGAATGTTACGGTATAAGTGCCATTCCCGTTATCCTGAATCATGTTGACTATTAGCTGGGGATCTTTGTTGACGATCGCAGCCATAGCCGCAAAGAAAAAGCAGTTATTGACTCCACCTTGTCCAATGTCGTCCAAGCTGGGTGGGAGGATATTTCCTTTTTTATCTCTAGCCCAGAGTGTAGCTCCTGGTATACGGTGTGTAGGCTGCGTTGGTTTTGGTTTATTACCCTTGAGTTGAATAAGTGGATCGATGGGAGTCTTGACTGGTGTTTTTTCCTCTGATTCCTGGTGCTGAATCCTATTCACCAAGGGTTTGAGCCTGATTTGTTGGTCTTCCTGTTGTTCCTTGGTTTGGAAAGATGGAGTTTCAGGTGCATGAATGTGTTGCACTACTTCCTGTGCTACTTGATCCGCTTCTTGCGCGTATTTGTCACCAATTTGACCAATTTTGAGTTTTAGCTGTATTGTAGGAGGTTTGTGGGTTGGGCGATTAGTAACTATAGATGAATCGTGGTAGTTCCCTTCAGATGCTTTGATTTTTTCATATTCTTCTGCTGATATTGGTTTTCTTTCTTCCTGTTTGGGTTGCAAAAAGAATTTGGATGGTACAAATTGATTTGTAGGTGGTGTATGAGCAGATTTTGAGGAGTTTTGGTTATTCCTCTGTTGTTTATGGTACATTTCCTTTTGCTTGGTGGTATTTGGTAATAATGCAGTAGCGCGTATTCATAACGAATTACAAGTAGTATGACATACTACCTTAAGAATTGATAGCCTTATCTATACAAATTTTATAATTATTTCTACTGGTAAATACTTACTTGATGTTTTGATCAACTAATCGCGCCTATTATTTCGCTCCCAAATGCTGGGAAACAGACGATCGCCCACCGCAAGCGATCGCCTATTCATCTCTTTTACTAAAAAACTCCAACCCAACCTTTTATTTCTGCTTCAGTTAAAGGTCTTTCTAATTTTGCATATTCACTTTTAGCAGCTTGTAAAATGTGTTTCATTTGCACATCTTCACCTGCATCCGCAGCCAAGAAAGCTGCATTTAAGGCAATATTACGAATATTACCTCCAGATACATTTAACTGTGCTAACAATTCGGGGTCTAAATCTTTGGTTGGTGTCTGTTTGGGGAAAATCCGTTGCCAAATTTCAGCCCGTTGGTTAGCATCAGGAAAGGGAAATTGCACAATAAATCGAATCCGGCGTAAAAAGGCTTGGTCTAGTGAACTTTTTAAGTTAGTAGTGAGGATTGCTAAACCCCGATAGGCTTCCATTCTTTGTAGTAAATAACCCACTTCGATATTTGCATGACGGTCATGGCTATCTTTGACTTCACTACGTTTCCCAAATAAAGCATCAGCTTCATCAAACAGTAAGATAGCACCGCCATATTCTGCTGCATCAAATACCCGACGCAGATTTTTTTCTGTTTCCCCGATATATTTACTAACTACTTGGCTTAAATCTATGCGGTACAAATCTAAATTTAATTCATTCGCAATCACCTCTGCGGCTAAAGTTTTACCTGTACCACTAGCACCGGCAAATAAGGCACTAATGCCTAAACCCCGACCACCTTTTTTACCGAATCCCCACTTTTCATAAACTGTCATTCTTTGACGGACATGAGCAGAAATATCTTGTAATACTTGACGCTGGTTATCTGGTAAAATTAAATCTTCCCATGTTGTACCTGGTTCTATGGGTTGGGCTAGTTCATGCAATCGGGGGCGGGCTTGAGAACGACAACTATCCCAAATAATCATATCTAAAGGTGTTTGATCTCCTTGGTCTATTTAGCGTCAGTACATTGATGCTTACTATAATCAAAAGTGTAACTTATTATTTAGTCACTATTGCTGAATTAAATTGGTAAATTTTAATATAATTACAGTATGTCACTTTTAATTGCAAAATAATAAAATGATGCACTTACGCCTAGAAAATATAACTAAAGGCTTTGGTTCTTTTCTTGCTAACGATAATATTAGTTTGAGTATAGAAGCTGGAAAAATTCATGCAATTTTAGGTGAAAATGGTGCAGGTAAATCTACTTTAATGAATATTATTAGTGGTCTTTATCAACCAGATGCAGGACAAATCTATTTAGAAGAACAACCGGTAAAAATTACTTCACCTTATCAAGCGATTAAGTTGGGTATTGGCATGATTTATCAACATTTTATGCTTGTACCCCAATTAAGTGTAGCAGAAAATATTATTTTAGGAACTGAAAATAATTGGCGATTGAATCTGCATCAAAAATCACAAGAAATTGCTACTTTATCTCAAGCTTATCAATTAGAAATTAACCCTAAAGCTAAAGTAGAAGATTTACCAGTAGGAATGCAACAAAGGGTAGAAATTCTTAAAGTTCTTTATCGTCAAGCCAAATTATTAATTTTGGATGAACCAACAGCAGTTTTAACACCTCCAGAAATCACTGCATTAATGAATATTTTGCGTCAATTAGCAGCAAAAGGAAACACAATTATTTTTATTAGTCATAAATTAGAAGAAGTAATGAATTTATGTGATACAATTACAGTATTACGTAAAGGTAAAGTTGTCGCAACAACAGATATTAAAACTACGACACCACAGCAGTTAGCTAATTTAATGGTAGGACGAGATGTGGTGTTAAATTTGCAAAAGTCACCAGCAAAATCAGGAAAGGTAGTGTTATCAGTAGAGGGTTTACAAGTCGCAGACGATCGCGGCCTGTTGGCAGTTCGTAATATATCTTTACAATTACGGGAAGGGGAAATTTTAGGGGTTGCTGGTGTAGACGGAAATGGACAGCGAGAGTTAGCTGACGCTATAGCTGGTTTACGAAAACTACAAAAGGGAAAAATGCAAATTGCAGGAAACATAGTCAAAATAGGATATATCCCAGAAGATAGACAAAAAATCGGTTTAGTGATGCAGTTTAATATTGGTGAAAATTTAATTTTAAAGGCTTTTAATCAATTACCATTTTCTCGTTATTTTCTATTACAAAAATCAGCTATTAAAAACCATGCCAAAAGAGCGATACAAGATTATGATATTCGCGGAATAGGGGAAAATACACAAGTCAGCTATTTATCAGGAGGAAATCAACAAAAAGTAGTTTTAGCACGAGAATTAGCGGGAGAACCTACCTTGATTATAGCAATGCAACCCACGCGGGGGCTAGATGTAGGAGCGATGGAAGCAGTACATCACAAGTTATTAAAAGAACGCGATCGCGGTGCAGCGATTTTGTATATTTCTACTGAGTTAGAGGAAGTCATAGCCATGAGCGATCGCATTGCAGTAATGTACAAAGGTGAATTTGTAGAGATTTTGGAAGCTGAAAATGCCACAGCTGAAAAAATTGGTTTGTTGATGGGTGGTGGGAAGATTATTGATAACTAATAATTTCCCAATAACAAAGGTAGTGCCATACTAACTATTAGAGCATAAATAAAATCAAACCACACAATTCTCAAAAGATTGGCAATTCTGAACAATAAGGCAAGAATTTGACAGAAAAAGTAAAGAATATTTTCAGCAGTACCTTTCTTGATTTCTTTAAATACATTCAAAAAATTCTTTATATCTTCATTGCTAGGAAAAGCGTGCATACCAATAGAATAGCCAACCCAGATGAGCAGAAAAGTAATCAAAGGATTAGTGTCTGCGTCTTTTGTCAGAAATTCCGATAAAACGACAGGATAAGTTAATACTGCACAAAGTATAGTATTAATAATTAAAGGTCCAACAGCAATTAACAATGCGTCTTTTAAATTCCTTACTTTCCCATGTTCAACATAACCAGCAGGATTTCCAATCCGAAAATAACAAACTTCGTACACAGGTACTTTTGCCAAATCGCAGAAAAATTTGTGTGCAGCTTCGTGAACAACCACACCGGGAAAAGTAGCTAAAGAAATTAACCAACCAGGAATAAACATATTTAGATTATATAAAATTTATCGAGATTTTTTTTGTATTTTTCAGGTATAGCTTTAGCCAGTCTTTGAACATCGGATTTATCTAAAATCAAACCTTTTAAATAAGATTCACCTTTTTCTATATCTGCTGGCTGGCCTTTAGTAAAATAAACCTCTGCTAAAGATATTTTAGCTTCTTGGGAACTAGGAATCTTGACTAAAACAGCTTCGTAATTCTTGATTGCTTCTGTATATTGTCGATTCTTATAGGCTTCCTGTCCAATTTTGAGTTCTTTGGAAGCTACAAAATATTTAGGGACAAAAATTAGGGAATATAATAAAGAAGCAAAAACAACAGCACCAAGGACTGTTACCCATAGAGGGTATTTGTGTGGTGCAACAGTATTAACGTTACTCATGCTTTTGTTAGGTCTTGGGCTTGAGTCTTGATTGAAAGTGAGATAATTTTTTTGGAAAAATCTATTTGTGAGTATAATATAAAACTACTGAACACTTTTTGTCAAGTTAACCATAGTAATTTTTTGGGCAGCAATAATTTCTCAAGTTAATTTAATGCTACAGTCTACAAAGCTAATCAATTGGTTGAAACCAGCTTTACTCACTATTCTTTCTCCAGTTATAGCCATAATCTTGGCTTTACTGGCTGGTGCAATTTTGATTTGGCTGGCTGGTGGTAGTCCGATTACTGCTTATACTGCCTTATTTCAGGAATCCCTTTTTACCTATTTTGGTTTTGGTAATACACTGACCAAAATGACACCTTTATTATTTACCAGCTTAGGTGTTTTGTTGGCATTACGTGGGGGACAATTTAATATTGGTGGAGAAGGACAAATTTATTTTGGTGCTTTAGGTAGTAGTTTAATTGGTTTATATTGGCAAAATTTACCTGCATTAATTCATATACCTTTAGCTTTATTAGGAGGATTTTTATTAGGTGGATTTTGGGGTTGGATACCTGGTTATTTAAAAGCTGTGCGGGGAGTAAATGAGGTTATTACTACTTTATTACTCAATTATATTGCTGTAAATTTAGTGAGTTATTTGGTACAAAATCCTCTTAAAGCACCAAATGCACCTAGTCCTTATTCTCCTCTCATTGCTAAATCTGCATGGCTACCAATGATTTTAACTAATAGTTTTACTCATGGAGGAATTTTACTAGCGTTAATTACAGCAGTAATTGTGTGGGTTTTGCTAGTAAAATCCCCTCTAGGATATCAAATTAAAGCAGTTGGATATAACCCTATTGCTGCCCGTTATGCTAAGATTTCCGTGGAAAATACTATTATGTTGGTAATGGCTTTAGCTGGTGGTTTAGGGGGTTTAGGAGGTGCTTGTGAGGTACTGGGTGCAAAACATCGTTTGTATGAACAAGTTTCTCCGGGTTATGGTTTTGATGCTATAGCGATCGCCTTTTTAAGTCGTGGTAATATATTCGGTGTAGTGTTAAATTCGCTGTTCTTTGCTGCTTTAAATAGTGGTGCAAATGTTATGCAGCGCAGCGCAGGTGTACCTGTAACTATAGTTTACGCTATTCAAGGTTTAATGGTGTTATTTATAGCTATTAGTCTAGCAGTAGAAAGGGAAGTGAAAAATCAAATAGTTAAAACGCAGAGTAACGCAGAGGTTTAACGCGGAGGTACGCAGAGAAGTTTTTACTGTTTTATGGAGAACTTACAATTTTTTTCCGATTATCTTGTGGCTAGTTTACATTTAGCAGTTCCTTTAGCTTTTGCGGCTTTGGGAGGGTTATATTCTGAACGTTCTGGAGTTTTAAATATTGCTTTAGAAGGAATGTTGCTAACTGGTGCTTTTAGTAGTGCGGCTGCAACTTTTTACAGTCATAATCCTTGGTTGGGGATATTTGCAGCTTTAGTTTTTGGCGGTTTGGTAGGTTTATTGCATGGTTTTTTATGCGTGACTTTGCGGGTAAATCAGTTAGTTTCTGGGTTAGCAATTAATTTAGTCGCATCAGGAATTACGGCGTTTTTATCACGGTTAGTATTTAATGCTAGTAACAATCAAAGATTACCAGGAATTGAAGCAATAACTATTCCCGGTTTAGCGAATATTCCTATAATTGGCAAGTTGTTATTTCAGCAAGATATTTTTGTTTATCTACTTTTGTTATTAATTATTTTTACTATTTATATTTTATTTTATACCAGCTTTGGTTTATCTTTACGAGCGGTAGGAGAATATCCCCAAGCAGTTGATACAGCAGGGGTTTCGGTTGTATGGTTGCGTTATTGTGCAGTCATAATTAGCGGTTGTTTAGCAAGTTTAGGAGGTGCTTATTTAGCATTAGTGCAGGTGAGATATTTTGCTGAAGGAATGAGTGCTGGTAAGGGATTTATTGCTATTGCTGCATTAATTTTTGGTAAATGGCATCCGGTGGGAAGTACATTAGCTTGTTTGTTATTTGGAGCAACTGAAGCTTTACAATTAAGAATCCAGGCTTTAGGTGCGAATATTCCTTATCAATTCCTATTAATGTTACCTTACGCGATCGCTATTTTGGCATTAGTCGGGTTAGTAGGTAAATCTACACCCCCTCAAGCCTTGGGAAAGCCTTATTTTAAAGGAAGTCGAGAATAATTCCTTTTTCTCCCAGCCGGAAGTAATACAACCATGCTCACTTAGTTTTTTAGTGTCAATAGCTACAGTCAAATAAACTAACCTCAAGTATTCTTATCCCAAGCTCGTAAATGGTTGTTTGTAACTCTACTTAATTAGAACCTGTAATTAGTATTACAGAATACAATCTAATTGACAAAAATTTCTGGATTAGCATTTGACTTCCAAGAAAACTTATGATGACTTTAATGTCAACTTAGGGGATAATCTTGTGCGAATGTTCCAAGATCAACACACCAATAGCAGATTCATGGATTCTTTATCTATCAATTCCTTACTTGAAGATTTGAAAAATCCCGATGCTACAGTCCGTGAGCAAGCAACCCGGAAAATTTGGCGGATTTGGTTCCAGCAAAAAGGAATATACGGGCTAGAGAAGATTGATTATAGCCAAAAATTAATGGATACAGGGGATATTTCTCAAGCGGAAGAAGTCCTAACAGAATTAGTCAAAGAACAACCAGATTTTGCCGAAGCTTGGAACCGCCGTGCTTTTCTCTATTACAGTACTGGTAACTATCAAAAATCCCTTGCTGACTGTCAAATGGTTGTCCAGCTAAACCCAGTCCATTTTGGCGCACTTCACGGAATGGGTTTATGCTACGCAGCATTAGGAGAATATTCCCAAGCTATCCAAGCTTTTCAACGTGCTTTGACAATTCAGCCCTATTCCTTAGTCAATCAAAAATTGATTCTAGAATGTACTCTCCGACTCAGTTAAAATCGTTAATTGTCTATTCTTTGTCACCCTAAAACGTGATAATTCCTAGCCTGAATTACCACCAGTGCATTTTGTGTATATCTGCTTCTACAACTACCAACCCTAACCCCAAGTTGACAATTAGACACATTGGAAGCAGAAGATAACATAATGCTTTTATCAGGCTAATCACCAGGACATCTACAAAATGGGTAGCGATGAAACAATTCAAAATTCAAAATTCAAAATCAACAAATGGATTTTTACTCATTTGTTAAACTGTCATATCTAGCTATAAATAACCAAAAATTCAGCTTTAAGGTAGATTGTAGGAATTTTCTCAATTTACCTAGTAAATCTGGAATTTTTCTACGAAAATAATACAAAAGCAGCTTTAATTTTTGACATCCTTCTGCGTTTAACAACCAGGATAAAACAATGACCACACAGGAAAAATCTACTAATTTGGGGAATTTGATTAACTCTTTAGCAGGTATAGAGGTGATTAGAGAACCTAGCCAGGTAGCCAAATTATCCCAAGACTACCACACCTTTAGCCCTGTTCTGGTTCCCAAGTTAGCGGGTAAAATCGGGGATGTGGTCATTCGTCCTGCTAATGAACAGGAAGTAATCAGAGTAGCGGCTGCTTGTGTACAACATCGCATACCTGTAACCGTGCGGGGTGCAGGAACGGGAAATTATGGACAATGCGTTCCCTTGCATGGTGGTGTGATTCTGGACATGACCAAAATGCAAGAAATTCTCTGGATTAAACCAGGAGTAGCACGAGTAGAAGCGGGGGTAAAATTAGCAGCAATCGACAAACAAGCGCGATCAACTGGTTGGGAGATGCGGATGCAGCCTTCAACCTACCGCACAGCAACCATTGGTGGATTTATTGCTGGTGGTAGCGGAGGTATTGGTTCAATACAATATGGCTTGTTAGGCGATCGCGGTAATCTCCTCGCCCTAAAAGTTGTTACTCTAGAAGATACACCCCAAATTATCGAGCTACGTGGCGACGATGTACAAAAAGTTAATCATGCTTGGGGTATTAATGGTATTATCACTGAAGTGGAAATCCCCTTAGCACCCGCTTATCCTTGGGTAGAAGTTATTATTAGCTTTGAAAACTTCCTGAATGCAGCTAATTTTGGTCAAGCATTAGGCAACTGTGACGGGATAATGAAAAAATTAATCACAGTTTTTGCATCACCCATTCCCCAATATTTTACACACCTCCAGCAATATATCCCCGCAAATACTCATCCAGTATTTTTATTAATTTCTGAACCGAATTTAGAATCATTAACAGGATTAGTAAGACAATATAACGGACAAATTACTTATCAAAAACTAGCCCAAGATAAAGGCGCGAATCTAGCAGAATTTACTTGGAATCATACCACCTTACACGCCAGGACGCTAGATACTTCTATCACCTATTTACAAAGTATGTTTCCGGCAGAACCAGATTTACAAACTGTTGCACATTTTTATCATCATTTTGGTGATGAAGTGATGATGCATTTAGAATTTATTCGCGCCAAAGGTCAGGTAGTACCTGCTGGTTTACAACTGGTACGCTACACTACAGAAGAACGATTAAATGAAATTATTCGCTATCATGAAGAAAAAGGCGTATTTATTGCTAATCCCCATACTTATATTATTGAAGATGGTGGCAGAAAAGTAATTGATCCAGAACAATTAAAATTTAAAGCACAAGTTGATCCCTATGGCTTAATGAATCCTGGTAAAAGTAAATTTATTCAGTTTCCAAGCATAAATTAAAAATTAAAAACTAAACAAAATAATTTAATCTACGGTGCAAAACTACCCATGTTAGAAATTGATGGTTCTTATGGTGAAGGAGGCGGACAAGTTCTTCGATCTTCCTTAAGTTTAGCAGTTATCACTGGTACACCCATCCGTTTAGTAAATATTCGCGCTAGACGTGATAACCCAGGAATAGCAGCCCAACATTTAACTTCCATTCGTGCGGCGGCGCAAATTTGTCAAGCGCAGGTAACAGGTGATGCTTTAGGTTCAAAGTATTTAGAATTTATTCCTGGTAGTTCCGTAAAAACAGGAAATTATACTTTTGATGTTAGGGAAATATTACCAACTGGTTCTGCGGGTGCAGTTACTCTCATTCTGCAAACAATTCTTTTACCTTTAGCTTTAGCAAGTGGTGATTCTAAAATTACTCTCAAGGGTGGAACTCATGTAAATTATAGTCCCACATTTACCTATATTCAAGAAGTTTATCTGCCCATATTAAATCAAATGGGAATCAAGAGCAAAATTCAGTTAAATAGTTGGGGCTGGTATCCTCAAGGCAGGGGAGAAGTAGAAATAGAAATTAATGGTAATTGCCATTTAAAAGGAATCAATTTATTAGAAAGAGGGAATTTAAAACAAGTACAAGGACTAGCAGTAGCTACAAATTTACCTGCTCATATTTCCCAAAGAATGGCCAATCGAGCGGGAAATGTATTAAGAGAAGAGGGGTTAAAAGTTCATATTCAAACCTTGCGGGCTAGGGGACTAACAGCAGGTGCAGGAATCTTTTTAACTGCTAAATATGAATATAGCGTAGCGAGTTTCTTTGGTTTAGGAAGGGTAGGGATAGCAGCCGAAAAAGTTGCAGATTTTGCTTGTGAACAATTATTAAATTTTCATTATACAAACGCACCAATAGATGAACACTTAGCAGATCAATTATTATTACCTGCTGCTTTAGCTGCTGGTGAAAGTCACTATCGAGTCTCAGATGTAACTGGTCATTTAACTACCAATGGTGCTGTGATTGAAAAGTTTGGTTTAGCACGGATAAATGTTGATAAACAGGAAAAGATAGTAAGAGTTACACCAATTAAAAATTAAAAATTAAAAATTATAAAAACTTGATACACTTTAGGTTTAAGAGTTTGAATCTGTTGTAAAATTTTCAATACTCTCAAAACCAACAACTTGCTCTGTTGATCTAAAACAATTTTAATTCAATTAGCGATCGCCTCCCTTCCTCCCCTCACTCGCTAATCCTTCCACAGTGCTATACCACCAAGCAAACCAGTGATATTGGGAATCAATTTTACATTGAGCGGGAGAGTCATATTTACTTTCACAGCTTCACCACCGCCAATATATAGCCAATCATAATTGAACAGATTTTGTAAAGTGGCGATCGCTCTCTTTAATCTCCGATTCCATTTTTTCTCACCAATCTTTTCTAAAGCAGCACGTCCTAGCTGTTCTTCGTAACTTTCCCCTTTGCGGAACGGATGATGTCCCATTTCCATATTCGGGACTAATTTACCATCAACAAATAACGCAGAACCAAAACCAGTCCCTAAAGTAATTACTAATTCTACACCTTTACCACAAATTGCTCCTAATCCCTGCATATCAGCATCATTAATTACCCGCACAGGTTTATTTAAAGTTTGGGTAAGTGTGGCTGCAAAATCAAACCCAATCCAGTTAGGATGTAAATTGGCTGCTGTTTCTGTGACTCCAGAACGTACCACTCCCGGAAAACCCACGGAAACCCGGTGAAACTCTCCTTGACTTGCTGCTAACACAGCAATAGCATTAATTACTACTTCTGGTGTAGCGGGTTGGGGTGTCTCTAAACGAACCCTTTCTGTTAGCGGTTTCCCGGTAATATCCAATACCATCGCTTTGACACCGCTACCACCAATGTCTACCGATAGGGTACGCACTGAACCGTTATCTTCAATCATCCAGTTCTCCTGTTTTTAGTCAAGTGCCAATTTTTTGCCAATCCTGACAACTCATCAGTCCCGCTAAGATAGTTATTATCTAGCAGGTTTTCCTAGTTTTGAATTTTTAATTTTTAATTTTTAATTTTTCCATGATGCACGGCTTTATCCCCCCTCACCGTTTTTTCCCCTACCTGACTTGGAAAGAAGTACAGGAGATGCCAAATAAGGACAATGTGGTTATTATTCAACCAGTGGGAGCGATCGAACAACATGGACTTCATCTTCCCCTGGTTGTGGATGCAGCGATCGGTGTGGGAGTCTTAGGAAAAGCATTAGAAAAACTAGATGCTACTATCCCTGCCTATGCTTTGCCTAATCTATATTATGGCAAATCCAATGAACACTGGAATTTTCCCGGCACAATTACTTTAAGTACCCAAACTCTAACGGCGATTATTATGGAGATGGGAGAGTGCATTTATCGTGCAGGGTTTAGAAAGTTGGTGTTAATGAACTCTCACGGGGGACAACCCCAAGTCATGCAAATGGCAGCACGAGATTTACATGTCAAATATCCTGATTTTGCCGTTTTTCCTCTATTTACTTGGCGTGTGCCACATATTACTAAAGATTTATTAACTACCAAGGAAGCAACTCAGGGAATGCACGCGGGAGACGCAGAAACTAGCATTATGTTGTCACTTTTACCAGAACAAGTAAAAATGGCTCAAGCTATTGCTGAGTATCCACCAGAACAAACAGAAGGTAGTTTACTGAGTTGGGAAGGTAAATTACCAGTGGCTTGGGTAACGGAAGATATTAGTAAAAGCGGGGTAATTGGTGATCCGACGACTGCGACAAAGGAAAAAGGCGATCGCATTTTGGAGTCAGTCGCTAATGGTTGGGTAGAAGTGATTAAGGAAATCTATGCTTTTCGCTTGCCTCAAGTGAGTTAATACCAGTTTGATAGAGATTTGTTAGGCTAGGATTATTAAGCAGCAATGGTTATTGAAAGTTGATATTTGAGTGAGAATTATGACAGCCTTTGAATCTAACAGTTCTCGTTCCTATAGTCAAGAGGATATACAGCAAATTCTCCAATTAGCGATCGCTCGTCAAACTGATGACACAAACAAAGAATTTTCCTACTCTCAATTGTTAGAAATTGCCGAAGAATTACAAATACCACCAGAATCTATCAAGCTGGCAGAAAAAGATTGGATAGCAAAACAAACTGAGGTAGAAAAGCGTAAAGCATTTGATATTTACCGTCAAGGAAAATTTAAAAAGCGTTTGGGTAATTATGGAATTATCAACGCTTTTCTGTTGCTAATAGATTTTATTGGTGGTGCTAATGTTTCTTGGTCACTTTATATTTTATCCTTTTGTGGATTAGCTATTACTCTGGATGTTTGGAATACTTTTCAAACTAAAGGCGAAGATTATGAAGTTGCTTTCCAAAAATGGAATCGAAAACATCAAATGAAGCAAAGTTTTAACTCAGTTTTAAATAAAGTGTTTAAATTCTTACAAAGTTAGTGGCATAAAAAGCAATAAATATACAGAGAACGCTAAGGACAAAGCATTGCTTTGTCCCTACATTCCCAATTTTGAGTTTTGAATTTTGAGTTTTACAGCATATTTCAGGTAAATGAGGTACAAGTTTTAGTCACAAAGCCTTATGCTCAGAGACTTTCAACCCTGTTCCCTGTTCCCTGTTCCCTGTTCCCTGCTGTAAATTGTGAATTTTGAATTGGTCTTACCAATTAGCTACAATTTGCGCGATCGCTTCCCTGGCAGCTACTAGAGATTTTTCTCTGGCTTCTTCCCCTAAATTGAGTCCATCAGCATGAATAAATGTCACATCTGTAAGACCAATAAAACCTAAAATAGTCCGCAGGTAAGGTTCTTGTAAATCATAGGCTGCGGTGGGTGTTCCTGGGGCAAACGTCCCACCACGAGAGGTAATGATTAAAACTTTTTTGCTACTATCCACTAAACCTTGATAACCTTGTTCACCTACTGCAAAAGTTCGACCGATGCGGACAATTTGGTCGATATAAGCTTTCAATGTAGAAGGAATATTCAGGTTGTACATTGGTACACCAAAAACATAGCGATCGGCTGCCAATAACTCATCAACTAAACTATCAGATACTTCAATCGCATCTTTTAATTCTGGTGTCCGTGCTTCTGGTGGGGTAAAAGCTGCGGCAATCCAAGATTCATCAACGTGAGGAACAGGATTATGTCCTAAATCCCGGTAAGCTACGGTATCACCAGGATGGGCATTTTTCCACGCAGTGACAAACTCCTGGGTAAGAGTACGAGAAATTGAGCGATCGCCTCTGGGGCTAGAATCAATATGTAGGATATTAGCCATAATATATATTTCCTTGCAAATACTAGGTTTGGTAGATTTGAATATCTTTGTGACAAATTTCTGTCAAAATTGACTGTAAACTATATAAAGTTTATTTGCAAAGTACGCACTTAAAAGTAAGCTACTTACTAAAAGGTAACTATCAAAAGTTAGATTTATAGGTAAAAATCAGCAGTTTAACTCTTGCATAAAAATGATACTTCTACATGCTCTGATTACAGCTAAAAACCTCAAGGTGAATATCTGAGTTTGATATCAATGTAATTAGATACAAAAATTAATTAATTTCATTAGGACTTGTTCTGAGTAAATTTACTTGCCAAACTCTAATTTTCTAACCAGTTAATCTGGAAATTTTGATGTAGTCACTATCATAAAAAGGTTAATTTTCAGTATATTTACACTTCCCAGATAATGCAATTAACTGTAAAGCTATCATCACAAAAAGGTTGATTTTGAGATTTACCCACTCAGCTAAATTTGTTTTTTGTATTGACTTTAATCTATGTACAATTACTATAGATAGTAGGGACTGAAAAGTAATTTACTTACCAAAAAGTAACCATGAGAGCTGATGCAGAAATTCACACCAAAACCACCTGTGAAGTAGAAAGTACACTGAAAATCATTGGTGGACGCTGGAAGGTTTTGATTATCAGAGAATTGATGTCAGGAGTAAAACGTTTTGGTGAACTCCAACGTTTATTACCGGGAATTACTCAAAAGATGCTCACTCAGCAACTACGAGAAATGGAAGAGGATGGAATCATACATCGAAAAGTATACCCTCAAATCCCCCCAAAGGTAGAATATTCTCTCACTCCTTTGGGGGAAAGTTTACAGCCTATTCTCTATGCAATGCATGAATGGGCTGTAAAACATTTACAGCAGGGAACAGGGAACTCTTAACAGGAAGGTTGAAAGTCTTTTAGCATAAGAATTTGTTCCTAACATTTGTACCTCATTTAGCTGAAATCTGCTGGATCTGGTCAAAATTATCAAGTAAATAATAGCTACGACTAACAAAATGCAAATGAATAGAGTTTAAATATTGGTTTGCATATATTCTATCGCCGCTTCTAATTTTGAGGGGTAGCTTTCTGCAAACCTTTCAAACCATAGACCCTCCGGTGATAAAGGATCTAACTTAGCTAACCAGTCTTTAGCTTGTTTTTCTAAAGCTTTTAATTGTTGTTTTCTCAGTTTTGCTTGACGAATTTTCTCCTGTTCTATTTCTTGTTGTTTTCTTAACTCCTCAGCTGCATCTAAAGCCGCAAAATCCGATTTAACTACATCCAACAAATCATCTAGTAATGAATCTGATTTGGATGCAGAAGAAATTGATGATTTAACTGAGTTGAGATTCAACTGCTGTGGTATTGCTACTGATGGAGGTGTAGATGAAATTAAGGGTTTAGCTGGTGGGATGGGAGGCTGTTTAACTTCAGTTTTTTTTTCTGTGTATTCAGCCTGAAGTTCAGCTAATAGTTTATCAATGTTATCCATCTTTTTCTGTCCGATTTAAAGCGTAGCTAATCATTAATAGCATTTAATAACACTTCAGATAGGCTCATATCTTCCATATCTTCCATTGTTACGGTGTCACAAATATCAAATTTAGCACCCGCACTTTGTAGTTCATCATCTAAAATCTTCAAAAAGCGGCTGGCATGAGGATCTGTACCAACTTGAATAAAGGAGATTGCTAATTCTTCATCTCGATCCAAACGTCGAGAAGCCTCGATAATTACTTTCATTACTGCTTTGCGATCGTCCGGTTCGCCATCAGTTACAACTAATATTGTTTCACCATTAGGTTTAGCTTCACCACTGGCTTTGCGATGAAAGTAATCATCAGTAGCATGTTTTAATACACCTGCTAAATCGGTGCTGCCAGAAGGATCATTTTCGCGGAAAATTTGCGCTACTTTACTGGATGTTACATTATCATAGCGTTTGAATCTACCGGAAAATAAGTAAATTGTAATACCATCTGGATCAAATTGTTCACACTTACTAGCCAAGGCTAGTGTCGATTCTTGAGCAGCTACCCATCTAGTTCTACCACCTTTTTGATCTGGTGTGGCCATGCTGCCACTTTTATCAATAATTAATGTATAGTCCCGATTTTCCAACATATTTTTTTGTAGTCAGTGCTTAGTTGTCAATTTTGAAAATTTACTAGTAGCACATCATAAAAATCAAGCCAATTTTTTAACTGTGCTACTAGAGCAATGCTAAATTACAGCAGAATTCAGGAGTCAGGAGTCAGGAGTGAAAGCCGCTTGGTGTCTGAGTTTTGATTTTCAATTTGTACCTCATGTACTTGAAATCTGCTGTACGTATCTTATTCTCAATTGTTTTTAATTAGTCAGTGATGGCATTCATTAACACATCTGTTAAACTCATATCTTCTAAGTCTTCTAAAGTGATTGTATCGCAAATATCAAACTTAGCACCAACACCTTGTAATTGATCATCTAAGGCTTTGAGGAATTTTGTGGCTTGGGGATCTGCTCCGACTTGAATCAGCGAAATGGCTAATTCTTCATCTTTCTCCATTTGTCGAGAGGCACTAATTATTACTTCAAATACTGCTTTACGGTCGTCTGGTTCGCCATCTGTAATCACTAAAATTGTCTCACCATTGGGTTTGGTTTGACCAGAAGCTTTGCGTTGAAAGTAATTATTAGTTGCATCTTGTAAAACACCAGCTAAATTTGTTGTCCCAGCCGGATCATTTTCTTGGAATATTTGAGCAACTTTCGCGGTGGTTACATTTTCGTAACGTTTGAAGCGACCTGAGAAAACATAGAGTGTAATGCCATCAGGGTCGAACTGTTCACATTTTCTGGCTAAGGCTACAGTAGACTCTTGGGCTATGTCCCAACGGCTTCTACCCCCAGCTTGGTCAGGGGTGGACATACTACCGCTTTTGTCAATAATTAGTGTATAGTCACGATCGCTCATCATATTAACCCTGTGATTATTTTCCTATCTTTAGTTTATCCTTAAGTAGTAGCCAGGTATCGAAATTGAACAAATTCCTCACAATAATTTAAGTATTGACAACTTTCAAAACAGTATCTTGAGTACAGGCAATTAAACTACGTGATCGCCTTTGTACTAATTATGTAGACACTTGCCATCTAGAAAAGGGGAGAGGTTCTTAATTTGTCGAAACAACCAGCAAAGGTTGGGCTGAACGCAACACCGCCTCTAGTAAACCTGGAAACAGTGCTTCTAACTCCTCGCGGCGCAGTTGATTGATGTGCTGTGTCCCTTCCTTTCGTGTAAAGACGATCCCCGCTTCTCGTAATATTTTGAAATGATTCGACATAGTAGATTTGGCGATCGCAAAATCAAAGTCTGCACAGCACTGTTCCCCCCGCGTCGCCAAAAGCCTGACAATCTCTAGCCTGACGGGATCTCCCAAAGCGTACAACACACCTGCCAAAGAAATATTTTTCTGATCTGGGTGATATAAAAATCTCATACTTGAATATTCTCTAAAAATGGCCTATATTCTGTTTATTCGATAATATCGAATTAATGAAATAATTCAGGAGGACTACTATGTCATCCGTTACTAATGTCACCGAAGCCACCTTTAGACAAGAAGTACTAGAGAGCGAAACTCCAGTATTAGTTGACTTTTGGGCCCCTTGGTGTGGCCCTTGTCGGATGCTGTCTCCCGTTGTGGATGAAGTTGCATCCGAATATGACGGACAGGTAAAGGTAGTAAAACTGAACACTGATCAGAATCCTACCGTGGCCAGCCATTACGGTATTCGGAGCATCCCTACCTTGATGGTATTTAAAGGTGGTCGGCAAGTCGATACTGTTGTCGGTGCAGTACCAAAAACAACTTTAGCTAAAGCTCTATCTCAACACATTCCTGTTTAGTAATCAATAAATACTAACTAGGATGATTTATGTCAATTTCTGACCGTTAATAGTGGAATCTCTGTCAGGGTGAAAACAGAATGGATCTGAAATTAACTGGTAAATCCGCACTAGTGACTGGTTCAACCGCAGGTATTGGCTTTGCGGTTGCCCAAACACTAGCCCAAGAGGGAGTATTAACATTTGTTAATGGTCGATCGCCTGCAAGAGTGGCCGAGGCAGTAGCCAAAATTCAACAAGCCACTCCTGCTGCCCAAGTTTCTGGCATAGTTGCGGATCTTGGCACAGAAGCAGGAGCAGAGGAACTATTTCCACAACTGCCACAAATTGATATTCTGATTAATAACTTGGGAACTTACGAACCCAAAGCATTTTTTGATATTACCGATGCTGATTGGTTAAAAATATTTGAGGTTAATGTCCTCAGTGGTGTGCGCTTAAGTCGGCACTACTTACCCAAAATGCTACAGCAGAACTGGGGCAGAATTATTTTTATTTCTAGTGAGTCGGGGGTGCAAATTCCCGTAGAAATGATTCACTATGGTACAACTAAAACCGCACAGTTAGCTATTTCCAGGGGTTTAGCCGAAATGACGGCCGGGACTGGTGTAACAGTAAATTCCGTGCTGCCAGGGCCAACCCGTTCTGAAGGAGTAGAGGAATTTATTCACAAGATTGCCCAAGAAAAAGGCGTTAGTACACAAGAAGTAGAAACGGAATTTTTCCAAAATCTGCGTCCGACTTCCTTGATTAAACGTTTTGCTACCACTGAAGAAGTAGCTACAACAGTGGTTTATCTTGCCAGTCCTTTAGCTTCGGCAACAAATGGTGCAGCCGTGCGCGTAGATGGGGGCGTAGTTCGATCTATTATTTAATTGAGTAGCGATCGCCTAAAGCATAAATTTTAACCGACAGGATGATTTCATCCTCAATCACCAACGCTATAACTTACAAAAACACGGAATCTCATGAGTACAATCACCACTAATAAAGCTTTAGACGTACCTAGCGCCATTATCCAGCGCCGTTCCATCAAAACCTTTAAAACAGACCCCATCAGCCCAGAACTACTCAAGCAACTGGTAGAATTAACCGTTGCTGCCCCCAGTAGCTTTAACGTCCAACCTTGGCGGATTATTCTGGTACAAGACGAAGCCCAAAAAGCCGCACTAGCAGAAGCTGCTTGGAACCAAAAACAAGTTATTCAAGCACCTGTTACCTTTGTATTTGCCGCAGATGCCAGTGCAGGTGATCAAGATTTAACCCCCATTTTAGAGGAAGCAGCCAGAACAGGGGCTTGGAATGAAGGTACAGTTAACTACTTTAGAAATGCTATTCCCCAGTTCCAACAGACTTTGGGAGATAAGCGCCGGGAGTATGCCATCAAAGATGCGATTATTGCCTCAACTCATCTAGTATTAGCGGCAGAAAGCTTAGGCTTATCTACCTGCTTTCTGAATGGTTGGATTGAGGATAAAGTAAAAGCTGTAATTGGTGCGGCTGACAATCCTGATCTAGCGATCGCCGTTTTAGTTCCCGTAGGTTATGCCGCAGAACCCCGTTTAAATCCCGGTCGTCTGCCATTATCCTACAACGTCGCTGTAGATAGAATTGACAACCCCTATCAAGGCTAAAACTACAACCCGGTTTCTTTGGCATTCATCAAAGTAGAAGCCGGGTGACTAATCTAGATTTTTCCAAAAAATTCATACCTAAGATAGATGTATGCAGATATTTCGAGCTAATTTGTTCTGCGTTCATATCTGCGACAGATTCCTGTTGGTGATGTAAATTTTTCATGCCTACGGAGAGAAGCTTGTAAAGCTGATATTGGCTAGAAAAGTAAAGTTGCAGTTTCTCTGGTCATAAAACAAAAGTCCAAAATTCAACTTTTGCATTAATTAAATAGGAAGCACTACCATGATTGACTTATATTATTGGACAACACCCAACGGTCATAAAATTACTATCTTCTTAGAAGAAACTGGATTACCATACAAAATTATTCCGGTAAATATTGGTGCTGGTGAACAATTTAAACCGGAGTTTCTGAAAATTTCTCCTAATAATCGCATCCCGGCAATTGTTGATCATCAACCAGTAAACGGTAGCGAACCAATTTCTATATTTGAATCTGGAGCAATTTTACTATATTTAGCAGAAAAAACAGGTCAATTAATTGCTGAAGATTTACGGGGAAGAGTAGAAGTTTTGCAATGGTTATTTTGGCAAATGGCTGGTTTAGGACCAATGGCAGGACAAAACCATCATTTTAGTGTTTATGCACCCGAAAAAATCGAATATGCTATCAATCGTTATGTTAAAGAAACGGGGCGGTTATATGCAGTTTTAGATCAAAGATTAGCCGATAGAGAATTTGTGGCTGGTGATTATTCTATTGCCGATATTGCCATTTATCCTTGGATAGTTCCCCATGAACGCCAAAGCCAAAATTTAGATGATTTCCCCCATGTTAAACGCTGGTTTGAAACTATTAAAAGCCGTCCCGCAGTTATTCGCGCTTATGAAAAAGCCGAAGAGTTTAAAAATCAAACTCTAGATATTGAGAAATCAAGAGAGTTATTGTTTAATCAATCAGCAGAAACAGTTAAACGTTAAATTATCTGTAGGGAACAGGGAACAGGGAACAGGGAACAGGTGAAGCAGCGCGGTCTTCTCCCAAAGGGAGAGGCTAACGCCAAGGGGGTTTCCCCCATAAGCGACTGCTGAACCCGAAGGGGAACAGGGAACAGGGTTGAAAGTCTTTTAGCATCAGGCTTTGTTCCTAACATTTGTACCTCATTTAGCTGAAATCTGCTGTATGTGTAGGGTGGGCATTTCTAGATTAAATTCTGAATTACAGCAAAAAATGCTAGGAAATGCCCACATTAAGTATCTAAATTCTCAGTAAACAAAGTGAAATCTTAGTAACTGCATTTTGTTGATTTAGATATCTGGTGAAAAAATGTACTAATTTCTTCATTTGGAATTTTGTGTAAGTATTCAGAATACAGAATCCAGAATTCAGCATTTAAGAGACTTTTACAGTCAAGCTGAATGATTCTTAAGAAATATTACTACTATCTATTCCTTATTGGATCAGCATTCTGACTTCTGACTTCTGACTCCTGAATTCTTACAATTTTGTTGGCGAAGCCTTGCCGAAGGCTATTGTGAATTTTGAATTTTCTCGGTAGATGTCTAATGGAAAAAGCCGGTAATAATCGTGTCTCTTTGGGTTTGTTGGGTGCAGCTGCATTCATGGTAATAGCAGATGCTAGGGTAATTGACCCTTTATTACATATAATTGCTGAAGAATTTGATATTGGTGTAGGTGGTGCAGCGATAATTATTTCTGCTTACACTATCCCCTATGGGTTATTTCAATTATTTTATGGCCCTTTAGGCGATCGCATCGGTCGATTAAAAGTTATCACGTTTGCACTCACAGCTTTTGCTGTCGGTACTACCTTATGTGCGTTCGTTTCCAATATTGTCATTCTTACTCTGCTGCGGTTTCTGACAGGGATGTTTGCAGCCGGTATCATTCCCGTTACCCTGGCTTACATTGGTGATAACTTTCCCTATGCAGAACGTCAAACCGCTATTGGTAAGTATCTCAGCGCCTTGGTTTTAGGACAAGTCCTCAGCACCAGTTTAGGGGGGATTTTTGGGCAGTATATTAGCTGGCGAGAAATATTTTTGGTTTTAGGGGGTATGTCGCTAATTATTGCCTTCCCGATGTGGCAAAAAAGCCGTAGTCACAAAACTAAGCCACATCAACAAACTGGTGCTTGGTTTAAATTTCGCCCCTATTACGAATTGTTAACCCAACAGACAGCCAGAACTGTCATGATTGGGGTTTTGATCGAGGGTAGTTGTGCTTTAGGTGCGTATTCTTATACTGGTGCATTTTTGCGCGATCGCTTTAATATACCTTATTTAACCATTGGCTTTATGCTTGGTGGTTTTGGTTTGGGAGGCTTTGTTTATAGTCGTTGTGTGAAATGGTTAGTACAGCGTTTAGGTGAAAATGGTCTGATTGGGGTTGGTGGATGCTTGATGTTCATTGGCTATATAACCGTAGCATTTTTACCACATTGGACAGTATTTATCCCCATTAGTATGCTCATGGGACTAGCTTACTATATGCTACATGGTACTCTGCAAACCAGAGCCACAGAATTATCACCAGAGTCAAGAGGTGTAGCGGTTTCCCTCTTCGCTTTTAACTTTTTCATTGGTCAAGGTTGCGGTGCAGCAGTATTTGGTAGGATTGTCGATAACTTTGGCTATACTCCTTGCTTTATAATCGCTGGAGTAACACTTGCTGTATTATCTATCTGGTTAGTTAAACAAACTCCCCAATTAAAAACCGAATAATCAATAATATGCCTCATCTATTAGTTAACGATGTTGAATTATTTTATGATATTCGCGGCACAGGTGAACCACTATTATTAATTGCTGGTTATATGTGCGATCATGCCTATTGGTCGCTGCTTCTACCTGCCTTAATTAAACAATATCAAATCATTCGTTTTGACAATCGGGGTATAGGACGCAGTTCTACTCATAATAGCCCTTGTACTATCCCACAAATGGCTAATGATGCCGCAGTTTTATTAGACAAACTGGGAATTGCCAAAGCTCACGTAATTGGTCATTCAATGGGTGGACAAATTGCCCAGGAATTAGCTTTAGCACATCCAGACAAGGTAAAAAGTTTAACTTTATTGGCTACTTGGGCAAAAGGCGATCGCCACTTTTATAGTATCATTGAAAATTGGGGTGATTTAGCAGATAAATTAGATTTGGCACTTTACCAAAAAGTTATTTTACCTTGGATATTTAGTGATGATTTCTATTCTCAACCAGAAATGATCGAAATGCTCATAGAATTGGCTCTCCGTCATCCTTTCCCACCCCAACCTCAAATTCTATATCACCATAGTCGAGCAATTTTAGCTAGTGACACCACCAACAGATTGCCTAAAATTCAATCTCCCACTTTAGTAATAGTAGGTAAAAACGATATTCTGACCCCAGTCAAATTTTCTCAACAACTAGCACAAAATATTCCTCAAGCAGAATTATTAGTTTTAGATTATGGTAGACATAGTATTGTGATTGAGTCACCAGATTTAGTTACTTCAGCTATCCTAGAATTTTTAGAAAAGTTAAAAAGATTTAATTGAGGTTAGCAATAGTTAATACAGCAGATTCCAGGTAAATGAGGTACAAATTTTAGGAATAAAGCTTTATGCTAAGAGACTTTCAAGCCTGTTAAGAGTTCCCTGTTAAGAGTTCCCTGCTGTAATTGACAACTTGATCAAATTAAGTTAGGTTTATTAATGTCTAAGGAATACAACAATCTAACAATTTTTTACCGAGTTAAATATGAAATTCTTTATCGTTCATGCTCATGCTGAACCCCAAAGTTTCAATGGGGCTTTAACACGTCATGCTCAAGAAGTATTAATCGCAGCAGGACATGAGGTAATTGTATCTGATCTTTATGCAATGCAATTTAATCCTGTCAGCGATAGACGTAATTTTACTACTGTCAAAAATGCTAATTATTTTAAACAGCAAGTTGAAGAAATGTATGCCACAGAAATTGATGGTTTTGCACCTGATATTAAAGCAGAATTAGAAAAACTAGATTGGTGTGATGTCCTAATTTTTCAGTTTCCTTTGTGGTGGTTTGGACTTCCGGCAATTCTCAAAGGTTGGGTAGATAAAGTATTTGCTATGGGTAAAGTTTATGGTGGGGGAAAGTGGTATGATAATGGTGTATTTAAAGGTAAAAAAGCCATGTTATCTTTAACCACTGGTGGCGGAGGAAATATGTATCAGGAAAATAGTTTAAATGGTGAGATCAATTCTATTTTATTCCCCATTAATCATGGTATTTTTAAGTTTGTAGGTTTTGATGTTTTACCACCTTTTATTGCTTATGCTGTTACTCGTATCAGTGATGAACAGCGTCAAACTTATTTAGCAGAGTACAAACAGAGACTATTAACAGTAGATACAACCCCAATAATTCCTTATCCTGTCCTAGCAGATTTTGATGAAAATTTTCAACTCAAATCTGCAAAAATATCAACTTAGTAAATTATACAACGGCTGGGGTGTTTTGGTGTAAAGGAATAGTAATGATAAATTCTGAACCCTTACTAGGAGTAGAAATACATTCCAATTTCCCTTGATGTATTTCTGTAACAATCTGATAAGTAGTAAATAAGCCTAAGCCAGTACCTTTACCAATCACTTTAGTAGTAAAGAAAGGGTCAAATAGTTGACTTTGCTTCTCTTCTGGAATACCAATTCCATTATCAGCAATGCTAATTCTTACTTGTTCATCATCAGTTATTTCAGTTCGTATACAAATTTGTGGATGTTCATTCTGAGATTCTTCTACAGCATCAATAGCATTCATAATAATATTCATAAATGCCTGATTTAGTTTCCCCGGATAGCATTCTACTAGTGGTAATTTACCATATTTTTTCGTAACTTCAATTGGCGATCGCTCCTCCGTAGCTTGAAAACGATCGCCGAAAATCATTAGTGTATTATCAATACCTTCATGGATATCAACTATTTTGATATCTGCTTCATCTAAACGCGAGAAATTTCTCAAAGCTAGGACAATTTCTTTAATTCTATTAGCCCCAACTGCCATAGAAGTAAGTAATTTTGGTAAATCTTCTTTGACGAAATCTAATTCAATAGATTCAATTTTATTTTGAATTTCTGGCGATGGTTGGGGATATAAATCTTGATATATTTGCAATAATTCTAGTAAATCTTGAATGTATTCTTCAGCAGGAGCAACATTGCTATAAATAAAGCTGACAGGATTGTTAATTTCATGTGCTATCCCTGCTACTAATCGACCCAAACTAGACATTTTTTCTGTTTGAATTAGTTGAGTTTGAGTTAATTTTAGTTCTTGTAAGGCTTGTTCTAATTCTGTTGCTTGTTGTTTTAATTGCTTTTGTTGCTGGCTAAGTAATACAACTTGTTCTTTTGCCTGTGCAGATAAATTCACTTGCTGCCAAGCTGCCATAAAACTGATAATTAACAATATGCCCACGATAGAAGCAAGTAAGTTGAGAGGCCATAACTGAGATTCAATATTATCACGTGGTACAACTAAAGCCAGCGACCAATTAACCTGTTTAAGAGGGACATAAGCTACATATTTATTAGTTCCGTCAATAGGGATCAGTTCTATTCCCTGTTTTCTGTCTACCATCCGACGAGCGATCGCTGCTAAACTAGCATCATTAGATTTAAGAAAACTGGGTGCAGGTTTGTCTATAGTAGACATGAGAGTTGGATTAGGATGAATAATTGGCTCTCCTTGAGAATTGAGTGCAAAAGCATAGCTATCTTTGCCATAATCTAAGGTATTAACTACTCTATGCACAACATCTACTCTGAGAGTACCCGATAACACTCCAATCGGAGGTTTAGACATTTCATAATCTTGGAAAATTGGTGCAGCAATTCCTATTAAGGGGGTTTCATTAGTACGAGCCAGAAAAGGATCAGAAATACTCACTTCTCCCTGAAAAGCTTCTTGTATGTGTTTTCGGTCAACGTTAGAGAAGTTAACTTTCCCATTAGTACTTGTATAAAGATTGGCGTTAGTATCTGTTAATGAAAATCCATGAAATTCATCAATTCGTTTAGCTTCTGCTCTTAAATATGGTTGAATAGTCAGCCAATTCATAGAACGTACAATATCAGTACTAGCAATAGTTTGCACTTGATAGGAACGATTAGCTAACCATTGGTCAATGTTTTGAGCTTTTGTTTCAACTCTCAATAAAGCCTTCTCCTGAAGTTGTTGCAAAATTAATATTCTCAGAATTTTGTAACTACCAATACTGATAACGCTAGTTCCTACAGTAGCAGCAATCAAAATCAGGGATGTAGTTAAATTTGGCGATCGCAATTTGCGACGTAGCTGATATTGTGTTGTTTTGAAGATAGAAGATATTTTTTCCCATGTATTTAGTAGCATTTACTTCTCCCAGTACGGAATTACTTTACTCAACACGATGCGCTAGTTTATTCTTCCCTGAAATTACTGATGAATGCTGGTTAAAAATCATAAAGTTACAATTTAGTTAGTATCTGTGCCACTTAATTAATTACCGCAAACCTTAAGCTTTGACGTAAGTATTGCACTCTAAGATTCCAATTTGATTTTTGAAATAATGGATAATTTCAACTTGAATAGTACTTACAGCCTCAGTATACTTACGAAAATTCTAGCAGAATAATGTAATGATAGTCATAATTGAATATCTAGAAAACCTAAATTTTTAGTACAAATTCTTACTATACACTGATAAGTGTCAGACTCCAGATAAAGCTAACAGCTAACAGCTAATGCTCAATGAGTAACAAAGTTTTTAGAATATTCCCAGAGATAAAAATCCTGTATGCTATTTACTGCAAATGCATCAATTTGTTAAAAATCTTACTTATGTCAAAATTTAATCATGTTGTGTAATTAATTTTTACCAACCAAGTTGGTGTTAAGGCTTTACTCAGAAAGATGCTACAAATTTTACCTGAGTCATTGAACGACTAATCAAGGTTTGATCACAATCAATGGCTCATACTTTATCAGAGAATTAACCTTATTTCCACTAAGCAAAGTAGGAAAGTAAGTTGAGATTATTTATTTTTTAAGTTTGTTGACTTACGATATTAAACTAAATTATCCTAATTTATGTTTAATTGTGGGATAAATCAGCACCCATACTGATTAAAGCCGATAACAGAAGTTTTTGATTTCGTGGAAATTCTCAAAAATATCTTAAACCAGAGTATTTAGCAGTCATGAAAAATAGCTGAAGGCTGAATGCTGAGAATGAGTTGATTGCTAAGAGTTCATTTTCTGTATACCATTTAACAGTTAATGAAAAACTAGCAACTCAGCTTTAATCAGATGGCAGGAAAATTAATTGTTTTTGAAGGGGTGGAAGGGTGCGGTAAAACCACTCAAATGCAGCTATGTTTTGAATGGCTGTCAAGTTTGGGTTTATCTGTGGTTGTCACTCGTGAACCGGGAGGAACGGAGTTAGGTTTAGATTTACGTCGTTTGTTACTGGAAAAATCAGAAGATAAACCCATTGCTCAATTGACAGAATTACTTTTATATGCTGCTGATAGAGCGCAACATGTAGAACAAGAACTTAAACCACATTTGAACCAAGGAAAGTGGATTTTATGCGATCGCTATACTGACTCTACCATTGCTTATCAAGGTTATGGCAGAAAGTTGGATATCAGTTTGATTAACCAACTCAATCAAATTGCTACAAGTGGTTTAGAAAGTGATTTAACTATCTGGTTAGATGTAGATGTAGAGGAAGGACTAACCAGAAAACGCGCTAACTTAGACGTGTTTGATAGAATTGAGCAAGAAGCGATCGCTTTTCATCGACGTGTACAACAAGGTTATCAAGAGTTAGCAAATTCTCACCCAGCGCGTATTGTTCCTGTTGATGGGAGTTTAAGTCAGGAAAAGGTACATAAAAGTATTAGGAAAATTATTAGCGATCGCTTTTTGAGTTCATCATATAATTGATATAGCAGATTTCGGGTAAATGAGGTACAAATTTTAAGACAAAAGCCATATACCAAGAGACTTTCAACTCTGTTCCTTGTTCCCTGTTCCCTGTTCCCTGCTGTAAATGAGCTTTGAGCCTTTTTCCCCTCTCATCGGACAACCACAAGCTATAGAATTGTTAACCCAAGCGGTAAGACAAAACCGAGTACCACCCGCTTATCTGTTTGTCGGTGCTGACGGTATCGGTAGAAGTTTGGCTGCAAAATGTTTTATTGAACTGCTATTTTCTACTATTGTCGAACCCCAATCAATTCCCATCTTACAAAACCGCATTCAGCAAAGAAATCATCCTGCTTTGTTGTGGGTAGAACCTACCTATCAATATCAAGGACAAAGACTCACAGCAGCAGAAGCCGCAGAAAAAGGAGTAAAACGCAAAGCACCACCTGTAATTCGCTTAGAACAAATTCGAGAAATTACAGAATTTCTTTCCCGTCCACCTTTGGAAGCACCAAGAAATATTGTAGTTTTAGAACAAGCGGAAACAATGGCGGAAGCGGCTGCAAATGCTTTATTAAAAACCTTAGAAGAACCGGGACAAGCAACATTAATTTTAATCGCTCCTTCCCCTGAATCAATCTTACCGACCTTAGTTTCTCGCTGTCAACGCATTCCCTTTTACCGCTTAGATGAAGCTAGTGTAGTGCAAGTTCTAACGAGAACCGGACATAGTGAAATTTTGCAACATCCAGCCATCTTAAGATTAGCATCTGGTAGTCCCGGCAGCGCGATCGACTCTTATCAACAACTCCAAAATATCCCCACTGAATTATTAGCACAAGCTACAAAAATCCCTACATCCTACCGCCAAGCTTTAGAATTAGGGCAAAAAATAGATAAAGAACTAGACACAGAAGCTCAACTTTGGTTAGTTGAATATTTGCAACAATCTTATTGGCAAAAAACCCCACAACCCAAAATCATAGAACAACTAGAAAAAACCCGCAAAAACCTCCTAGCTTACGCCCAACCCCGCCTAGTTTGGGAATGTACATTTTTAGCATTATTTGAAATATCTCGCAGCTTTTAGAGTAGAATTCAGGAGTCAGAATTCAGGAGTCAGGAGTCAGGAGTCAGAATAAT
>DATGXQ010000127.1:0-9387 GCA_035298905.1 Nostocaceae cyanobacterium
GATTTTTCATTAGTCCGCGTAGGCGGACTTGGCCTGTATAGCCACGAATTCTATTCGTTAGGGCTTAAGTTTACACCTATGAGCATGACTGTGTCTCTACAAATCTTAGAACAGGGAGAAGTTGTCAACAATGTCAGAATCAACTCATATTAATCAATTTCGGTTAATGTCTCGATATAATACCTGGATGAATAACCAAATTTATCATCTTGCGGCTTCCCTCACAGAAGAAGAACGCAAGCGTGATTTGGGAGGGTTTTTTAAATCTATTCACGGTACATTAAATCATCTTTTGTTAACAGATAGGATTTGGTTAGGAAGATTTGCAACCAGTACAAAATATACTTTTCCATCTTTGCAGTCAGTAACGCTCGTGTTTAATTACGAGTCTTTAGATCAAATACTCTACACTGATTTTACAGAATTGCATAGCCAGCGCCAAGAAACTGATCAAGTAATCGAACATTGGACGCAAGAACTTGAGCCGGAAATATTATTAACTACTATGCGTTATCGTAATGCTAGAAACATTGAACGCGAACATCCCCTATGGTTTGCGGTAGCGCATTTCTTTAATCACCAAACTCATCATCGTAGTCAAGTAACAACTCTTTTACATCAACTTGGCCAAGATTATGGCGTAACTGACTTTATAGCCATGTATGATGTAGCTAGGGATGCTTTCTAATTTTGACAATACTATAATTAATACAGAGACAATTGATTGCATCAGTACTAATATTCATGATTAATAAATAACTATGCTTGACCTGACAAAGTTATCGACACAAATGCAAGGTTTAAGCCAGCATCTGACACTAGAAGCTGCTGCTAGTCGGAAGCGTTTAGAATTAGCTCAAGAATATTTAAACAATGCCTATGGGTGTCAACAGGGGTTAATTGATAAACAGGAAAAATGGCGCGATCGCATTTCTTTTAGTAATCCTACTCCAGTAGAACCCCTCAATACTTGCATTACTATTTCTGTACCGCCAAAAATTCATACTGTTGTGGCTACTGATGGTTCGCAAATTGCTCCTAACCATCATGAAATTGCCTATTGTTATTTATTGAATATTGGTAGAGTTGTCTTATATTATGGACAAAATCGCCATCCTGTATTAGATAGTTTACCAGAAGTTTTTTATCGTCCAGAAGATTTGTATATTGCTCGACAGTGGGGAATTAAAACTGAAGAATGGATGAGTTTTTGTCGCACCGCTTCGGAAGCGATGGTGTTAGCAGAATTAGCTTGTAGTGTGAAGGGAGAAGTGCCAATTTTAGCCATGGTGGATGGTTCGCTGATTTATTGGTTTTTGGATCAGTTACCAACAGAAGCACGCGATCGCATCTTACCGCCAATTTTAGCTGCTTGGCAACAGTTACGTGATGCCCAAATCCCCATTATTGGTTATTTGAGTGCTGCTCGTAGTGTGGAAAGTCTCAATTTTTTACGGCTGTTAGCTTGTCCCCATTCTGAACCTAATTGTACAAGTTATTGTCCAGAACAAACAGAAAATGTACCCTGTAAAAAGTTTGAACATTTGCGAGATACAACTCTTTGGGAAACTCAACTGAAACCAGGACAACGGGGCAATCTTTGGCGCAGTAATAACCGTATTCTTGATTTATATGCTGACCAAAATATTTATTTTTGTTATGTGCATGTAGGTACGGAAATTGCTCGAATTGAAGTTCCGGCTTGGGTTGCAGAAAATCCAACCATGTTAGATCAAGCTTTGGGTTTAATGTTAGCACAAGTACAAAAAGGTTATGGTTATCCAGTGGCGATCGCAGAAGCTCATAATCAAGCTGTAATTAAGGGTAGTGATAGAGCGCGTTTTTTTGCCCTCTTAGAACGACAAATGATTAAAGCTGGGTTGAAAAATGTTGGTACTTCCTACAAAGAAGCTAGAAAACGCGGCAGTATTGCGTAAATTAGCTCCTAAATTTACGTCAATTTCAATACCTAATTTTTATTAATTTTTGGCTATGAATACATAGGTATAAAAACTCTAGTTCAAGTCTATTAGTCACCTTTTTTGTTACAACCCTTAACTCAAAAATGTAAAACGCAATAGTTAGTTTACGATTATTTTGGGAACTATATATAGTAGATGAAGTTGACAATTATTTCCTAAGCAAACAATAACTTTTGTTAAAAAATATTACAAATAGTTACCATTGTTGAGGAAGTGATAATTACGGTATTAAATTTCAGGATTATTCCAAACCCAGTTAAAAATTCTCTCAGTGGAAACACTGGGGTTAGATAGCTTTTAATCTGGTTGATGAAACTATAGAGCTATAGATTTATAGATTTATAGATTTATAGCTTTATTGCTCATGTTTTATTACTGGTATGTGAACAAATTACTCCGGGTAGAAAATATTTTAACTTCCAGTAAATATTACGGGAATAAATATTCCTTGTTATACCAATTCTTGAAAATCTAGCAACAGAATTTAAACCCTGAAACACAGATTTAATCTAGCTTGATTAATTTTAAATTTTGAATTTTAAATTGGTATTACCTGTATCGTGAAAACTTTCATCAATTCTGAAGTAGACCAGCAGCAAAATTTATCCTATTAACTCGGTATTTATTTAGTCAAAAATCTTGATGAGGCTAGAGCCAAATGAAAAAGCAAAAATTTAATCTTCCTACACTGGAAAACCAATACTATCAATTTTTCTCCTTGTCTAACGATTTATTTTGTATTGCTACTGTTACAGGATATATTCAGACGGTAAACCCAGCTTGGACAAAAACTCTAGGTTGGTTTAATGAGCAATTAATTGGTAGTTCCCTGAGTGATTTTATCCATCCAGAAGAACGTGAGCCAAATTTATTAGACGATCAGATATATAGCAAATCTAGTAAGAGAATCTCTTTTACTAATCGCTGGATGTGTCAAGATGGGACTTATAAATGGTTAGAATCTAATGCTACTATAGAAAATCAATTGATTTATATAGTTGCTCGTGATATTTCCCTACAAAAAGAAAAAGAAATACAACAAAAACAATACATTCAGGAATTAGAAGCATTAAAATTTGCTCTCAATGCTCATTCATTGGTAGCAATCACTGATGCAATCGGAAGAATTACTTATGCCAATGATCAATTCTGTGAAGTTTCTCAATATTCTAGAGAAGAATTGCTAGGGAAAGACCACAAAATTATTAATTCTGGTTATCATTCTCCAGAGTTTATGCAAAATTTATGGCAGACTATCAAACAAGGAAAAATTTGGAAAGGAGAAATCAAAAATAAAGCTAAAGATGGGAGTTTTTATTGGGTAGATACTCTTGTTGTCCCAATGTTAAATCATGAAAATAAACCCTACCAATATATAGCTATTCGCACAGATATTACCCAACGTAAGCTTTCAGAAATAGCACTACTAGAGCGATCGCACTTATCGAGCTTGAGTGCTGAAATCAGTTTAGTATTAGCTCAAAGTGGTAAACTAATAGAAATTCTAGAAAATGCCACTGAGACAATATCTCGATACTTAGAAGTAGCTTTTGTGGGTATTTGGACATTTGACAAGCAGACAAACCAGTTAAAATGGCAAGCTGGGGTTAGGTGTCAAGACTCTAGTTGTGACATTTTACATGATACACAAACAGCGTTAAATCATTTAGGTCTAGCTAATGAAACTATTAGTTTAGTCACTTATAAACAGGAATCAGTTTTTAACCAAAAAATTGTTATCAATCAAGAAGAAAACGTCTCAAATTCGCCTTTTGTAATGTTTCAGTTATGTGCTTATCCTTTAATTATTGAGCAGCAAATAATTGGCATTATGGCTTCATTTAGCCAAAAAGAAATTACTGAACCGACTCATAATTTGCTAAATTGGATTGCGAATAATGTTGCTGTGGCAATTGATCGAATTTGGGCTAGAGAAGAATTATTTAGTCGTCGAGAAGCACTGTTATTACGTCTAGCTAGTGAAATTCGCAGTTCTTTGGATCTAGATACAATTTTAGAAACTGCCGTGAATGAAATTCGTAATTTATTAAATATTGATCGTTGTTGTTTCATGCGGTACTTACTAGATGCTTCTGCCCCTAAACTAGAAATTTCTCATGAATCACGGGAAGCTGATTTAGTCTCAATGCTAGGTCAAATAGATATACACAATAACCAATTTTTAACTAATTATCTACTCAATCAAGACTTAGTATGTATTAACGATACTCAACATCATCTCTCGTTAGATGAAAATATGCAAGCTTTCCTACAACAGTTTGGCATTACTTCTCAACTTATACTACCTATCAAAAGCAATTCGGGTGAGTTAGGAGTAATCATTTGTAGTCATTGTAGCGGAGAAAGAACTTGGGAAAATCATGAAATTTCTTTGCTACAAGCTGTAACTGCTCAGTTAGCGATCGCTATTGATCAATCACAACTTTATACACAAAGTCGCGCAGCTACTTTAGCAGCACAAACTCACGCGGAAAAACTCAGTGAAACCTTACAAAAATTACAACACACCCAAGCACAACTAATTCAAACTGAAAAGATGTCCAGTCTGGGACAATTGGTAGCTGGTGTTGCTCATGAAATTAATAACCCAGTTAATTTTATTCACGGTAATTTAACCCATGCTAAAGAATATTTTGATGATTTAGTTAGGTTAATCAAAATTTATCAAGAACATTATCCTTATCCTGACCCAGAAATTCAGGATTTAGCCGAAGAAATAGACCTAGAATTTCTGGCTAAAGACTTAAATAAACTCTTGTCTTCTATGAATATTGGTACTAATCGGATTCGAGAAATTGTCTTGAGTTTGCGGAATTTTTCACGATTGGATGAAGCTGATAAAAAATTGGTTAATGTCCATGAGGGAATTGAAAATACATTAATGATTCTGCATCATCGCTGGAAATCATCTGGTATAGGTCTAGGAATATCAATTAACAAAAATTATGGTGATTTACCTTTAATTGATTGCTATCCAGGTCCACTTAACCAAGTCTTTATGAATATCTTAACTAATGCTATTGATGCTTTAGAAGAAGCAATCCCCCGAAAACAGAACTGTCAAAATTATCAACCAGAAATCTCGATAACTACTAATATCCTAGACAGCAACTATATTTCTATCCGCATTGCTGATAATGGTAACGGTATGACAGAAGAAGTAAAAAATAAATTATTTGACCCATTTTTTACAACTAAACCAGTTGGTAAAGGTACAGGACTAGGATTATCGATCAGTTATCAAATTATTGTAGATAAACATACAGGTGAGTTAAAGTGTTTTAGTACACCAGGACAAGGTACAGAGTTTTTGATTCAAATTCCAGTAAAATTGTAGATAATAAGGGTTTCAATAGCAGTAGTCGCAAACCACTCTGTAAATTTTTTAAACACTCTCTGTTATTAGTTATGTAAATCTTTGGGTTTTGGGTAGAATGTTATACAGTAGATTTTCCCCGACGGTAAATCGACTCTATAAACCGTAGCAGAAATATTCTATACAAAGATTTTATAGATATTTCTATCTTGTCCTGTGTAGTTAATTGTTCTGCCATTGTTATTCAACGGTTTATTCATTACCCAAGAACCAATTATGCAAAACTTCCAAACCTTTAACAATACTAACAACCTTGGTTTTATTCCCGAACTCTTACATCTCCAAACCAATACTTCTTTTGAGTTGTCAGTCAATCGTAATTTGTTTTATATTGGCAAGCCGAATGAAAATATTTCACCAGATATTGATGTTAGTTTATTACCTGATTCAGATGTAGCTTCTCGTATCCATGCTCAAATTGAAGTTACATCAGGTGTTTATTTCTTGGAAGACTTGGGTAGTTCTAATGGGACATTTCTCAATAATGTGAAGATCCAACCAAAAACTCCCTATCAATTAAGTATAGGTGACAGAATTAGCCTTGGACAAGGAAATAAAATTACTTTTGTATTTCAATACAAACAACAAACTAACCCAGATATACAATTTCATACCAGTCCTACTAAACTACAAATCAACAACAATAATGAAAATCAACCAATAACTGTTGATAAAACAAGTAAGTTGGTTGGTGTCGCTTTAATGGCAGCAGCAGTTGTGATTTTGGCTGCTAATTCGAGTATTGGGATTTATGTCCGTCTTCCTGGTTTGGTATTATGTCTAGGTGGCATATTTATTCTCTTTCAACAACAAATAAAACATGTTGTGGGTTGGATTTTAATCGCTCTAGGAATAGGAATCATAGTTTGGACTACTAACGCTTACGCATCAATTAATTTTTTGGCTCTAATTATTTCATTAGGTTTATTTAGTGTCGGGTATCAACTATCACAGTTTGGTAAAGTGTTTGGTTATGATTTGCGATCGCTAATTGATTTAATTAAAAATTAAGCAAAATTAACTAATCATTCAGCTATCAGCAGTGAACTTTATTAGTGATAGCCGAATGCAGGAATATTAACAACTTTGCAACTGTGTTAACAGTAGCATTATGTCATCAATTGCTTGCCTTAACACACTAGCAGGTTGTTCAGATTGATTGACTAAAATACTAAAAACTAAAGGCTCATAATTAGGTGGGTTGATATATCCAGAGAGAGAAACTGCACCTGTTAAAGTGCCTGTTTTGGCTTGGATAATTCCCTCAGCAGATGTGTTGATGAGACGATTTTTTAGTGTGCCATTTTTACCTGTAATTGGTAAAGAAGCTCTATATACAGATGCTTGTGGTGTTTTTGCCATTCCTTGTAAAGTTGCCACTAAAGCTTCTGGACTAATTAAATTACGTCGGGATAAACCAGAACCATCAACTAAAACGTAACTGTTAGGATTTACCCCTAATTGCGTTAAGCTTTCTTTGACAACTTCTAAGCCTAAATTAGCTGTACTCTGATTTTTTTCTCCAGCTTTTTTGACAGCTAAGGCTCTCAGCAATGCTTCGGCATAAAGATTATTACTATTGACATTAGTTTCTGCTAATAATGTTGCTAAAGGAGGAGATTCAACAAAAGCAATTTCTTGTTGATTAATTCCCCCATTAAGTACAGTTGCTCGTTCTAAATTAATTTGTTCTGTCGCTAAAGCTGTACGCAAGTGACGTAGAAAGTAATAGCTAGGATCAACTACGGGTAAATTAACTAAATAAGCTTCGGAATTTTCTGTGATTTGTCCTTTGATATTTAAAATTGGTGCTGCTAAATCGCGGTTTACATCGATGTAATTAGACTGATTGGCAGCAGAGGTGATTGATTGATTGTTAATGCGCCAGAGTTTGGCTTCATTAACATCATTCCAAATAATTTTAGTTGGTTTACCTACAGTTTGGGGGATTAATTTAAAGCTAAAAGTGTTTTCGTTGAGAATAAAACTGCTGACAGGTGCGCCATAATCTGATTGTAAGTCTTCCCATTGCCATGTAGGGTTGACAATTTCGCCTTGAATATAACTATCATCTACAATTAATTGTCCAATTGTGTTAATTCCTTGCTGTTTTAATTGCTTGGCTAATACTTGTAATTGTCTATCATTTAAACTAGGATCGCCTCTACCGACAACACGCAAAACCCCATCACTATTTTGATAAATGGAGGTGCGAAAACGAAAATCTGCTCCTAGTTGCAGTAATGCGGCTGCTGTTGTTAATAACTTGGTGTTAGAAGCGGGAGTAAAGAATTTCTCTGCATCTCGACTATAAAGAGTTTTTCCAGATGAGAGAGTCTGTACTAATATTCCCCAACGTACTCGATTAAATATTGGACGGTTAATAATAGTATCTACTGATGTTCCTAGTTGAGCAGGACAAGTTGATTTACTTCTAGTTGCTTGGGAAATTGGGTTTTCTGCTCTAACTATTGGTTGATTAAAACTCAGTTGGATACCTGCAAAGAGCAGCATTACGCTGAGGGAAACTTTTTTGACAATCATGTTGTAAAATTATGGCAAAATAAAAAGCTCATGATTAGCATATTTCAACCTATCACGAGCTGCCAACTAAGTTTATTAATTCTAAAACAACACAGATAGCTGTTTTCTTGGAGGCAAATACTAAAACTGAGTCTGTAGTAAGGGTTCAAAATTCAGAACTTCAGAATAAAAGGAATTGGAGAGTCAAGCTGGATGATTTTCACCCAATATAACTGCTATCTATTCCTTATGCGATAACTATTCTGACTCCTCAATTCTTACAGTTTGTAATATCAGGAATTGAAAGAAGTTAAATAATTTTTATTCTTCCTCTTCTTCCTCATATTCGTCATCTTCTTCTCCAAAGATTTCGTCTATGATTTCGTTTGCTCGCTCGTCGGAGATATTCAAAGCTTCTTGCAACTCATAGAGATAATCGTCTTCTTCTTCGGGCAAATCTTCATCAATCGCTGTGACGATGAGTGCGGTAACATAGGCAGCTTCGCGGTAATCTTCGTTGGGCAAGGAAGCGATCGCACTAGCAATCAGCTCCTCTGGTTTTGTCTGTTCAATCAAGCTGGCAATTTTTTCTGATAATGCTTCAAAGTCCTCTTCTGTATAATCATCAAATACAGTAATACCTTCTAGCATTTCACTCAAAGCATTTTCTTCAGTTGAGGAAATACCTTCACCATCAGCAGCAGCAGAAAACAGTCCAATAATGGCGATCGCTGCTTCTGGTTCTAGTGCTATTGAACTACTGCTGCGGCTGGGTAATTTGCGTGTAGGCATAGATTTCCTTTAAAAGTCCTTGCATGATTTAGGTCAGTCATTTTTGGTTTCTGGTAGTGCCGACCACAAACCCAGAATATTGTATTTCCTTTTTCGAGAAAAACACCATAGACAACTGTCTAGAGTCTAGCTTGCTCGAAGATAGAGAAAAAATCACAGTATTTGTAATTTTTTTTAATACAATTTTTCTCAGTGTTAGTGCGATCGGCTAATAGCAAAATCCCTAAGCTGGGTGTTAATTATGGCTGATATTTAGCAAAATTGATGTCAAGCTGATTTTGGCTGTGTTCATGAGCAAAAATCAAATATGAGTATATTCTTTTCTGATGAGGCGATCGCTAAGTTAATTCAAGAAGATGTTCCCTACTTAGATTTAACGACTTTTGCCTTAGAAATAGGTCATCAGCCTGGTGAAATCGCATTTTTTACCCGTCACCCGATGACTGTATGTGCTACAGAAGAAGCAGCTAAGGTGTTTCACCATTGCGGTGCTACAGTTAACTATCAAGTAGCAAGCGGAACATTTTTAGCGGAAAAACAGCTTATACTTCAAGCTACAGGTCATGCTCAAGGATTGCACATTGCTTGGCGGGTGGCTTTAAATTTAATGGAATATACTTCTGGTATTGCTTCCCGCACTAGAGAACTGGTGGAAGCTGCAAAATCTGTCAATCCTGCCGTGGCAGTTGTCAC
>DATGXQ010000128.1:0-1764 GCA_035298905.1 Nostocaceae cyanobacterium
GGTATTGGGTATTGGGTATTGGGTATTGGGTATTGGGTATTGGGTATTGGGTATTGGGTATGTTCATATTTCATTGAGGATTGCTATATTTTAATTTTTAATTTTTAATTCTTCATTCCTGATCTATTCCATCAACATTAATTGTGCCGGCTCTAACTTTATATACCAAGGGAAACTTTTATTTTTAATCATTGCCCATTTTTCCTTAAATACCTCTGCTTGTAGATGATAATCTTGAGCATTATGAGCCGGAGAATTAAGTTTTAAAAATAAAGTCATACGGTGGGGTGTTTCACTTGTCCGCACCAACCAACAGGGAAAAGTGTTTGTTCCTTGGGAATCATTGGTAAAAATAATTTGATGAGCGCGAATACCAATGTGAGATAAATTAGCAGGTATCGTTTTTGATATCGTTAGCTTACATCCCCAATCGATCGCTTCTATTTCTTGTGGGGATAACTGCACAGCACGAGAATAATTTTTACACCCAGTAATTTGAGCTACATTTACCGTTGCTGGATGTTCAAAAATCTCATATTTAGAACCATAATGAGCAGCTTTCCCCTGTTCTAAAACTAACAAATTAGGACAAAGCCGATAAGCTTCTTCCATGTTATGAGTAACAAACAAGGTTACACCAGGGTAATCAGCTAAAGTTTCCATCATTTGTTCTTCTAGTTGACTACGCAAATGAGTATCTAAAGCTGAAAATGGTTCATCTAATAATAAGGCTTCTGGTTGACTAGCTAAAGCTCTAGCTAATGCTACCCTTTGTTGTTGTCCTCCAGAAAGTTGATGCGGATAGCGATCGCCTAATCCTTCTAACTGCATTGCTAATAATTGCTTTTCAACCTGCACTTTGATATTCGCTGTTGATAAGCCTTTTGGTAAGCCAAAGGCGATGTTTTGCGCTACCGTTAGATGAGGGAATAGTGCGTAATTTTGTACTAAAAAACCAATGCGGCGATCGCGGCTTGGTAAGTTAATCCCTTTATCTGAATCAAATAACACTCTTCCATTTAATATTATCCGTCCTTTTGTTGGTGTTTCTATTCCTGCTAGACACCGCAAAATCATACTTTTTCCCGCACCAGAACCGCCCAATAATCCCAAAGGATGCTCATCAGCACTAAAGGAAACTTGTAAACTAAAATTGGGTAAATGTTTTTCAATTTCTACAATCAAACCAGATGTAGAAGTATGAGCAGGGGAAAAGAATTTATCTTTTAATTCTGTTGGTTTCGTAGATTTTATTTCTGCTTTTGTTGCTCTATTTATACTTCTACTTTTCTCTTTCCATTCCTGCCAAAAATTAACTAAAATAATCCCAGAAATAGAAATTACCATAATCACAACCGCCCAAAACCAGGCTTCTTCCATTGCACCCGCTTCCACTGCAAAGTAAATCGCCATCGGTATTGTTTGGGTCTGTCCTGGTATATTTCCTGCTAACATTAAAGTTGCACCGAACTCACCCAAAGCACGAGCAAAAGCCAGAGTCGTAGCTGCTAAAATACCAGGAAGTGCCAAAGGTAGCAAAATTCGCCAAAAAATAGTTAATTCCTTCGCACCTAGAGTTCTAGCTACCCGTAACAGATTTTGATCGATTTGGGCGAAAGCTCCTAGTGCAGTTTTATACATTAGTGGAAAAGAAACGACTGTAGAGGCGATCGCTGCACCATACCAAGTAAATACGATCGTCCAATCCCACGGTTCCATCAGTTTACCAACCGGGCCATTTTTACCAAAAAATACCAACAGTAT
>DATGXQ010000129.1:0-7237 GCA_035298905.1 Nostocaceae cyanobacterium
CTATCTAGCAGCGATGAAGTCAGCTGCCAACTATGCCTTTGCTAACCGTCAGGTTTTAGCATGGCATACACGACGGAGTTTTCAAGAGGTATTTGGTAAACAAGACTCAACACTACGCCAAGTTTATGATATTGCTCACAATATGGCCAAAATTGAAACCCACGAAGTTGCAGGAGAAAACTTGACTGTCTGTGTTCATCGTAAGGGAGCAACAAGGGCATTTGGCCCGGGATTTGCGGGTTTACCTGTGGAATATCGTCCCTTGGGTCAACCTGTGTTAGTTCCTGGTTCAATGGGTACGCAGAGTTGGATTTTGCTGGGGACTCAAGAGAGCGATCGCCTTTCCTTTGGTTCGAGTTGTCACGGTGCAGGACGGGTGATGAGTCGTCACAAAGCCAAACGAGAAATTAGAGGCGATCGTCTCAAGGGGGAACTGGAACATGAAGGTATTAGCATCCGGGCTGGTTCTATGTCCGGTTTAGCTGAGGAAGCACCCCAAGCATACAAAGATGTTAGTCGAGTGGTAAATGTAGTCACTCAAGCGGGAATTGCCCGTAAAGTAGCACGGTTGCATCCCGTTGCTGTCGTCAAAGGATAGTAAACTGAAGGGTCTAGTTAAACGCAACCAGACCCTTCAGCCATCACTATTTATTCTATACAAACCTTTCCTCCACAACTTGCGTTTACACGTCTCGCAGTCTCCTCACTCGAACTTCCCACAGTCGCATCTTCCTAGATCCTGGTTTGGCGTTACTCTTACCTCAACTTGCGGTAAAGGGCGTTGCCACTTTCTTCATCTATGTTGGAAGTTCCCTGCGATCAATCTCACTTATATATTAACATAATTTTAGAGAATGAAGAAATATTTTTTTATTTTTCATCTGTCAAAAATAATCGCTTATAGTTGGATAAAATAGAGTTGGAAAGCTTATTGATGCTAACAGTATTCTGCTGGCAATTAATGAGAAATTTCTCATTTTTTTGACAGAAAAAACTAGCATCATCAAAAATCTGGCTGATTTCGACTTAATTCTAAAATTATTCTTTCTGCCAGCACTTGGGCGTGAGCGTGGAATTTTGTTTTTTGGTCACAAGATATTTATAAATTTCAGGAGATATTAGTTATGAGCAAAGAATATATGGATATTTTAGAAGCATTCATCGACAAACTAACATTAGCAGCCATCCTAGAGATGTTGGAGCGAATTTGTCACAAAAAAGCAGAATATTTGCGAAATCATTGGCAAGATGAGACTTCTGCCAAGCTTTGGGATAAAGCTGCTCGACAAATAGAACAGATAAATGTTGATGTCTAATTCACAAATCACAAACCGTAATTAAGAGGATTTTTTTAATTATGAATTAGTGTTACTACACCTGCAACATTTCTGTGAAGCCTCTTTTAATTATTGCTGATTATTTCATGACGACCAGAGAATTAGCAATCGATAAAATATTGTGATTGCGTCCTTTAGGTGGTAATGATATTCAGCATAATTTGCTGGACTTGATCAAACAAAAATGTTAGTTTGCTTGGTTGGTAATATAGCAATCCTAAATCATTTATGAACGCTACCTGTTAAGAGTTCCCTTTTTCCAAAAGTCAGTTCACAACTCAGATCGGATTGCTATATTTAGTTTGGACTAACTTCTTTTGCACTTACTTCCTTTTCACTTTGGGAATAGGTATTTTCAATATGCTCGATTAAATTTTCTGCAATTTCTACTGCGACAATGACTAATTGCTTTTCCATTCTGCCGTATCCTCCCCCGTCGCTAATTTGGGGATAAATATGAGGATTAGATAACATCCCAGCTAATAACTGAGATGCTGTTTTTTTTAATTCATTCACTTCTATACTCATAAATTTCTACCATTCCTACAAAAATTGTCAATTTCTTCAAGCCCGAAACCACAGATTACATTCTATGTAATTCATTTTGAATTTTGAATTTTGAATTTTGAATTGATTTCATTCTCTCCAATCTAAAGGGGGTTCGATTAGAGTTTCTGATGATTTCCCAACCCGTACACCAGGTTTATCTACTATTCTGACTGTACTGGCTTGGGGGCCTTCTTCTCCATCTTCTTGGGAAAAATACACGCCAGTACCAATTTCTATGCGATCAAATTCATCATGTAAAACGCTATGACGATGGAAATAGATTTCTCGACCTTCTAAGGTTTTTAGGAAGCCATAACCCCGATCGCGGAATAGCTTGATCACAAGTGCGATCGTTTCTTGGGTTTGTTCATAGTTTTTAGCTTTACCACTGTCATGCTGTTTTTGGTTAAGTTTCACCAGCTGCTGACGTGCTGCGTCAAATGTTTCTCTGATGACTGCATCTAAAGGTTCGTATTGTATACCTTCTGAGGGGTTTCTTTCTGCTACCAACTCATGGCCAGGGGGAACAGTTAAATCAATGCGGACTCGATAGGGGCTACCACTGCGGGGGCGATCGTGGATTTTTTCAATGGCAATTTGACAACTGCTAATATGATCACAAACCTGTTCTAATTTGGCAATCTTTTCTCTGACTAAGTTATCAATAGCCTGACTTTTATCTAAATTACGATAGGTAATTTCTGGTGGCACTTTCATGTTTTTTAAATCCAAAAGTGTAAAAAACTGCACAGTTTTTCTCTTTAGCTTTCAGGCTTGGTAACAAATAATGGTCATCCTATTATTGTTAAACTCTAAAGCTTGTTTATGTACCTACAGGTAGGGGTTGATCATAGTTGGTTGCGATGCTGAGTAGGTAGTGAACTTGCTCATCGGTAATTTGGGGAAATTCTTCATACCAAAGACCAACACTGTAAAATTCTTGGGGTTTTTGTAAACAAACTATTTCATCTACTATCGAGGCTAACTGCTGGTAAGTTTCTGAGGCTGCAACGGGAACAGCAATCACAATTCTTGCTGGTTGGTGTTGTCGCACTGCTGCTACCGCAGCCCACATAGTCGCACCTGTGGCGATACCGTCATCTACTAAAATTACAGTACGTCCCCGGATGTCAGGAAAAGGTCGATCGCCCCGATACAGTTTTTCTCGTCGTTCCAACTCCCGTCCTTCTTGTACTGCGACTCTGGCGATCGCCTCATCAGAAACATCAGCTTGAATGATAATCTGCTGATTAATAATCCGCACACCGCCAGAACAGATCGCTCCCATTGCTAGTTCTGGTTGATGAGGTACACCCAATTTACGCACTACTAATACATCTAGAGGTGCATTGAGTGCTTGAGCAATTTCCACAGCCACGGGTACACCACCCCTCGGCAAGCCTAACACCAGCACATCTGAACGGTGAGCATAAGTTAATAACTCTGCGACCAAAAGCTGACCTGCTGTTGTTCGGTCTTTAAATAACATGATGTCATTGACCAAATCAGTTTGTGTAAGGTAACTGTTTTTTATCTTTTAGATTGTAGAAAACTAATTCTTGTATGCCCTCTGACTAATGGAACGATATAGATAATCTACCAATCTACCTACTGATTGATTTTGGCAATAATAAAAGGACACAGCATTGCTGTATCCCTACAATCATGTAAAATTTTTTAGCCTTCTTGTTGATAGTTCTAGGAGTAGGTTGGGCAAATAATTTTTGCTCTAACCCAATCATGTATCTACAAAACCCACCTCTACGGCTAAATATTAATGTTGTTAAGCAGCAACAGGAGATTTGGTTACTCTGGAAGTTAATAATTGAGTATAAAGCTGTGTTAACCGAACAGCGACACTGTACCAACTAAAGGCGATTTCTACCCGTTGTCTGCCAGCTTCCCCTAATTGATCGCGCCAATCTGGATTTCCGAGAATGCGATCGATAGCAGTTGCAAAAGCATCTGCGTTTTTGGGGGGAACAAGTAAACCGGTAATCTCTGGTACAACTGTAAATTGTAGTCCACCTACATTACTAGCCACAACTGGAGTTTTACTGGCCATTGCTTCGATCGCTACTAAACCAAAGGGTTCGTAATGACTCGGAACAACGCAGACATCAGCAGCAGCGTAGTAATAAGGTAAAATGCTGTGGTCGAGACGACCAGGGAAAAAAGTAATATCTTCTAATCCTAATTTAGAGACAATGCTGGCAATGCGATCGCGTTCTATCCCATCACTATACCCAGGACGATAACCGCCACCAATCACTAATTTTAATTTTCCTTCTCCTCGAAACTGCGACTGGCCTACTGCTCTTACTAAAGTTTCGATTCCCTTGCGACGGTCAAACCTGCCCACATAAAACACCATCTTAGTATCTGGGGCAATGCCTAACTTTTCTCTTGCTTCATGACGCTCAAGTCCGCCAAATCGGTAAATATCCGTACCACAGGGAATCATCTCAATCTGTCCCTGACCAGAAACCAATACTCGCAAATGTTTCTGTTCTTGGGGACTGGTAGCCACTACCCTATCTACAGTTTCTAAACAAGCTTTTTCTACAGCTAACCTCTGAATCGCAATTACAGGTACATTACCACCGATCGTTCTATATTTCACAGCCCCCAGAGAATGGTAAGTATGCACCTGAATCAGTGGTTGATACTTTTTCAACTCCATTCCCACCCAAGAAGATAACCAATAATTGGTATGTACTAAGGGGTAATAGTATCCTTGTTGTTCTTGAAAGCGGCGAAACTCTGTGACAAATTCTGGTAAATAATCAAATAAATCATCTCGTCCAATAAATTCCGCAGGCCCAGCGTTTAAGCGAATGGTACGACAGTTGGGATGGTGGGGAACAATAGTTGCTTGTCTTAAATTACTGCGACGAGTGAACATATCCACTTGCCAACCCATCTCAGCTAAAGCTAGACCAACTTGCAGTACATAGACATTTTGACCCCCAGCTTCTTCCTGACCAATTTCAACAGCAGGATCACCGTCAACGGAAATTAGCGCAATCCGATGTTTTTGATTGTTAATCATCATTTGTGTTTTACCTCTAGGCAACTGTTTTTGCCGCAGACATGAAAATCTGTTGCAGGCAAGTGAAATGCAGCGCAAAGTTACCAGCCAAGGATACTGACGAGAACCATTACTTTTGAAGAATGCTGCTCGTTCAATCTCCTCTCAATGCCTACGAAGTTAGCTGACGGGCTAGGACTGAGAGATGTCCTTCTCCGAATGTGAGAGATTCGCCCCAAATTTGGTTCCTCCGTTCTTGATGTAAGTTATTTTGCAGGTACATCAGGATTAGGCAGACTGATTCAATTTGATAGAAACGATAACTACTCATTAGCAAGATGTCAAGAGCTAATCAAAAAATTTTTTTTGACAACAGTCTTGAGGAATAAAGTTAAATACAACATAAGTTAGAATTTAGGAATCAGAATTTAGGAGTCATAATTCAGTAGTCATAATTTAAAAATCAGAATTTAGGAGTCATAATTCAGTAGTCATAATTTAGGTTAATTTTAGATTTTGGATTGAACAGCTTAAAATCCAAAATTGACGTTCTAGGATTGAAAGCGTCTTGCTGTATGACTTTTGGTTTTCAGCTTGTATTTCATTTACTGGCAATCTGCTATATATATACAGCAGGGAACAGGGAACAGGCAACAGGGAACAGGAAGGGTGAAAGTCTTTTAGCATAAAGCTTTTTTCCAAAAATTTGTACCTCATTTACCTAGAATCTGCTGTAAATGCCAATAAACTCAATTAATCATGCTTGATAATATTTAGGGAAAGTGTATGTTTTCCAAATTTTAAAAATATTGAAAAACTTCAGCAACACTTTTATAAAACTTGTTCTAGGGAAGAAATCGGTTGAGATTCTGATAGCTAAAACATAGGAGATATATAAGAATACATAAGGATTTTTTGACTCTAATCTAAGTAAATTTACAAGAAATAAACGTAATAAAATACATTAAAATAGACTTTTATTTGTTTAGTCTGCTCCTATTGTTGGTCAAGTAGAATCGATCGCCCTTGTATTTGCTATGATTGCAGAGACACTAAGCGCGATCGCTGAAATTTAACTATTTGATTTAGAGGAAATCCCGATGTACCGTATCCGGGGAAAAAGCAGGTAAACACACTGCAATATATTCCGCACCTTCCTCAGTAGGTGTACTATAACGCACCCATTCATCTTGATAGGTAATAACTGCCTGTCCTGCTGCCACATCTATATACCCTTGTGCATGTTCGACCCTTAAAGTACCTTTAATCACAACAGTGAATTCATCAAACTCAGGACGCTGCCCTGGTTCAAACCAGCCACCAGGCGATCGCATATAGGCTATGCTGATGTTCTCAGTTTGAGTATTAGCCCGACCAATATATTCATCTATGTATTTTGGTTTATTACCTGCGGCTTCAATCCGGGTAGGTTGTTTAATGAGTTGGGGCATAGTTTTTTAGTAAATCAAAATTGAATTACAGTAATTTTCTCAGAATTTATGCGATCGCCTGTTGATTAGTAGCCAGCACCACTTCTAATCAACAAAATCAAATGGAATCTTGAGCTTGTCTGATGCTAACCTCTCTGGAACAATAAGCAAAAATTACCAAGAGAGTAAAAATGGTTAATCAAACATATCAAGCAGATGTTTTAGTAGTTGGTGGAGGAACTGGGGGAACCTGTGCAGCCATCCAAGCAGCGCGACGGGGTGTCAAAACCATTCTGGTGAGTGAATTTCCTTGGTTGGGGGGAATGTTAACCTCTGCTGGGGTATCTGCACCAGATGGCAATGAATTAGCTGCTTTCCAGACAGGGTTATGGGGTGAATTTCTCCAAGCACTGCGAAGCAGACAACCAGGGGGTTTAAATCACTCTTGGGTCAGCTTTTTTAGTTATGAACCCCGCATTGGAGCAGAAATTTTTGCTGATTGGGTACAGGAGTTACCTAATTTACACTGGATTGCGGGAAAAGTCCCCTTAGAAGTGCTAAGAGAGGGAGACTGTATCACTGGTGTCAGGTTTGCTGACTTTACAATCCAAGCCAAAATTATTCTTGATGGTACAGAATTAGGGGATTTATTGGCTTTAGGGGAAGTTCCCTATCGTTGGGGTTGGGAGTTCCAGTCAGAGTGGGGAGAACCTAGCGCCCCCATTGCCCCTAATACGCTCACCCAGACCTATCCTGTGCAGTCACCGACTTGGGTAGTAGTCATGCAGGACTTTGGGGAAAATTTAGCCCCAGAAGTTCTCCCAGCCCCAAATTATGACCCTTCCTTGTTTGTGGGTGCTTGGGATGACTATGGAGCAAAGAATTTTTTA
>DATGXQ010000130.1:0-15519 GCA_035298905.1 Nostocaceae cyanobacterium
CAATACTACTGATACCGCTTTTCTCGATACCAGTCATACCAGTGCTTGGCGCTGTGAACAGCAAACCAAAGGAGGATTAAAGCAATTACTCCTCCCTGCCAAGGGGCATCAAAGGCAAATAAAACCAGTGCTACAGATAAAGTATCCTGAAGGAAAGCTGCCCACAAAGGTAAGCCACGGAGGCGATAAAACCAGCCTATTTGTACTAGCTGGAGTACAAGAGCCAACAAACCACAAACACCAGCAATCAACCAATTAGGAACTTCTGCGGCTGAAGCTACAGCTAATCCCATGATTGCTCCTACTAGGGGAGATAGTAATAATTGCACCATTTGTAATAGTCTTTGCCCTAGCAGCTTCTTAGATGCAAATAATTCAAATGCTGTCCAAATAGTGAATAAATATACCAATACCCTTGGAGAAATACCGGATAAAATTGGCATTTGAGACCAGAAATTACTACCCTGTAACAAGCCAATGATCAGTAGGGGCGTACCTATTCTTATTCCCGCAGCCGCAGAGGCAGATAGTGTGGCGAGGATTTCAATCATCGGGATTTCCTGGCGTTACTAGATGGCTGATATTTCCTATCGTTAATTTTAATGATTAAGTACTAATAATATTAGTCAAAATTATGATAGAAAATATAAACTGTATATTTTGCTATATAGTAATCCTAAATGAGATGTGAACAGTCCCAATACCCAATACCCAATACCCAATACCCCGCCTCCACCAGTAAGTTCATGACTCAAATCGGATTACTATATACTGTTTTACTACATCTGCGTGATTGTTGGGTAGGGGTAAGAGGTAACGGGTAATAAAAAACTGGCTGATTAATTACCAATTACCAATTACCGATCGCACCTAGATGGAGAGCCGTTGATAAACTTGTTCTAAATGCCTGAGATGCTGCTGTGGGTCAAAACAGTTGGCGATTTCTGTAGCTGATAACTTGTTAGTGACACGAGAATCTTGGCTAATCAACTCACGGAAGTTACCTTCTGGATTATTCCAAGCGGTATGAGCATTTTGTTGGACGATCGCATAAGCTTCTTCCCGTTTCAATCCCTTATCTATCAAGGCTAGTAGCACTCTTTGGCTAAAGACCACACCACCGTAACAGTTAAGGTTGCGTTCCATATTTTGGGGATAAACCAGCAGATTTTTTACTAAATCCGTGATTTCCACCAACATAAAATGAGTTAAAATGCAAGCATCTGGTAAGATTACCCGCTCGACAGAACTATGGGAAATATCCCGCTCATGCCATAAAGCCACATTTTCTAAAGCTGCACCTGCATGACTTCTCACCAGTCGCGCCATCCCAGTTAAACGTTCGGAACGGATAGGATTACGCTTGTGAGGCATAGCACTAGAACCTTTTTGTCCCTTGGCGAAAAATTCTTCAACTTCTAAAACATCAGTTTTTTGCAAGTTGCGAATTTCCACCGCAAAACGTTCAATTGAGGCAGCAACCAAAGCTAACTGCTGTACATAGTCAGCATGGCGATCGCGGGAAATTACCTGAGTTGAAGCTGCATCAGGTTTTAGTCCCAACTTTTCACAAGTCAGCGCTTCTACACGGGGTTCAATGTTGGCATAAGTTCCCACCGCCCCGGAAATTTTCCCAACAGCGATCGTTTCCCGGAGAGTTTGCAAGCGTTGTTGATGACGTAAAACTTCAGCTAACCAGCCAGCTAACTTAAAACCAAAGGTAATCGGTTCAGCATGAATACCATGCGATCGACCAATCATCACAGTATAGCGATGTTCCTTAGCTTTTTGGCGAATTACCTCAATTAAGTCCTCCAAACGTTGCAAAATCACATCTAGACTAGCCACCAATTGCAGCGCTAAAGCCGTATCCAGCACATCAGAGCTAGTTAAACCCAAATGAATATAACGTCCAGCATCGCCCACATATTCATTGACATTCGTCAAAAAGGCAATCATATCATGGCGGACTTCAGCCTCAATTTCTAACACCCGTTGCGGGTCAAAATTCGCCTTTGCCTTAATCTCTTCCACTGCTGCTGAGGGAATGTAGCCCAATTCCGCTTGTGCCTCACAAACAGCAATTTCCACTTGTAGCCAAGTTTTTAACTTATAGGCTTCGCTCCAAAGATTGCCCATTTCGGGCAAAGTATAACGCTCAATCACATTACAGGATATAACACAACCGTCATATTTTACATTTTTATTAGCCTCTCTAATTTTTTTCTGTGACTTTTTGTGTAAAGGAACTTAGGGAGTCAGCAGTCAGCAGTCAGCATAATTTCAGATTTTCGGTTAGACAATCTAAAACCCGCAATCCCAAATCCAAAATTGACATGTTAGGAGTCAGTGCTGTGTTTATTCTGGATTCTGGATTCTGGATTGTCAAAGCTGACGAAGAAACAGAATTGTCAGATTCCACAGTGATGATACTAATACTACCATCAGTCTCTATGTATGCAAACTTGACCTCGTGTAAAAATTTCACCCCTTGCTGACGTAACTTACTCATTAATTCATCCGTAGAACCAATAAATGTTAAACAAAAGCCAGCAACTTCAAGAACAAAAGCTAGTAGGTTGGGTTGAGGGACGAAACCCAACATTTATGGACATTTGTTGGGTTTCACTTCGTTCAACCCAACCTACAAAAATTAAATTAATATTATTTACCATAAGGGGAGCGGTAGAACCAATAAATGTTAAACAAAAGCCAGTAAATTCAAGAACAAAAGCTAGATTTAGAAGAGTGGCAAAAGCAGTATTATAAGCATCAATAGCAGTATATACGTCAAAGATTAATGGCAATAAAGCAGATTTCATTTAAATGAGGTACAAATGTTAGGAACAAAGCCTGATGTTAAAAGAGTTTCTTCCCTGTTCCCTGTTAAGAGTTCCCTGTTCCCTGCTATAAAGTATTTGAGAGAAGGGAAAAGCAGAAAAGAGGTGTCAGAATTATCGGGATGTAACTATAAAACTTTAACAACATGGATAGACAAGTTTTTGCAAAGCAGAATTCAGGAGTCAGGAGTCAGAAGTGAAAGCCGCTTGGTGGAGAGAGTGTCGATTTTCAATTTGTACCTCATGTACTTGAAATCTGCTGTAATTGGCTGTTCTGTTTTTAAAACTACAATGCAAACAGCCTGTTTACTTTCACCCCAACCTTAAAACACCTTCAGCAAAATTCACTGATAAAGGCAATATTCTTAACCATTGTAAACCCAGTAAAGGCTCACGTACACCTCTATCCGTAACAACAGGAATTATATACTCCTGCTCATTTAATATTACTTTTCCTTCATAGATATCAAATAATTCTTCACCTCTGGCCATTTGCATAGCGCGGTTTTTTTGAATTAATGGCTATCCTAAACTTTCAGCATCTTGAAAGTCAAGAGCTAACCAACCTGTAGTAAAACCAGTATCTAATATAACTTCAAGCGGATATAATTCTCCGTCATTAGCGATAATTTCTATGTCCAAAATTAACTCCCCAATTTCACCAAACCTCCCTATAATCATATTCTCCCACAAGTCCCCGTTTCATTCAGCCGAAATGTTACTAACCAACCTGTAGGATATTTTTGACGCGCTTTATCTTCAGCCAGTTCTATATCTATATCTAAAAAATAATCACCACTATTGGGTTCAATGACAATAAACCAATTATCATGATTATCTATCAACTGCGGATATAGTTGATCAAAATGTTGTTTAGCTATCTGATAACGAGCATTTTTTTCTGCTTCCCTTCTGGCTAACTCTTCTGGAGGTAGAGTAAATTCTGGAAAGATTCTACCTGGATGACGACGGCGTAATGGCTTGGTATTAGTCATAGCTTTGATTAAATTAAATGCTAATTCTTATTCTCATTATACTATGATATTTATTTTTACCTGTTTTGCATAAAGGAAGTGGTAAACTCAGTTATTTAAAATAAGTCAAAACTAATGGAAGTTATATGCTAAAACTAAAAGTTACTTCTTGCTTAATGTTATCCGCTTTAACTATGTCTCTAATATTTCCTGCTAAAGTTTATGCTTGCGCTTGTTGTGCTGATGCTGGGACAAGGGAAGAAAGAACAGACAAATTAAATAGTTATGACGTTCAAATAATCAATAGTTTAAAATTTGCGACAAGTGCTAAGATACGTCAAACTCCCCGTGGTGAAAATGTCGGTGTAACTTCTAATTCTACTAATTACAATCTCACAATTACTAAAAGTCAAGGTCGTTGGAATCTCAATTTTAAAGATGCAAAGGGTAAAACTGGAACTTTAACTTTTACTCTTCCTGCTAATGGGGTTTATTTTAAAAATGATTCCCGTGAAAGTCGTCAAGGTCAACCAGTAATATTGTATAAAGAAATTAGGTTAGAGGGTAAAGTGTCAGGAAATGGAATTTTTGCTAAGGGGATAACACCAGATACTAAATTACGTTTGGTTTTACAGGGAAAAGGTAATAATTGCAATTCTGCGGAAGATTTTAAAACCTGGAATTTACAAGTTTTAGGTTCTCGTGCTAATTATAGTTTTTATGGCAACTTTAAATAAAAATTGCCTATCAACCATGATTTAATAAATCAGAATGTAGAGACGTTGAGAAGGACATGGCAGTGCAAGGACATGCATTAGTGTCAACTTAACGAAAAATGGGCGGTTAGAAACCGCGTCTACACAAACAAGACGCGTAGCGGCTTCCCGTAGGGAAGGCCACCTGCGTGGGTTTGAAAACCTTGATTTTTCATTAGTCCGCGTAGGCGGACTTGGCCTGTATAGCCACGAATTCTATTCGTTAGGGCTTAAGTTGACACCTATGGGCAGTGCCATGTCCCTACAATAAATCTATAATTTATTGATCTAAAAAGCCATAACCACCACCACCAGGAGTTTCAATTACAAATATATCTCCTGGGTTCATTTCAACTACTGCTTTACTACCAAATTCTTCGATATTTCCATTACTTCTCTCTACATAATTTCTTCCTACTTTCCCGGCTTCTCCACCATTTAAACCACAAGGTGCAATTACGCGATGGTTGGCTAAAATTCCGGCTGTCATTGGTTCTAAAAATTTCAATTTTCTCATTACCCCATTTCCGCCGTTAAATTTTCCTTTTCCGCCGCTATTTTCTCGAATAGCGAAGTTTTCTAGTAATACGGGAAAACGCCATTCTAATACTTCGGGATCTGTTAAACGGGAGTTTGTCATGTGGGTGTGTACTGCGTCTGTTCCCTGAAAATTTACACCCGCACCTGAACCACCGCAAATAGTTTCATAATATTGATATTTCGCATTCCCAAAAGTAAAATTATTCATTGTTCCTTGAGATGCTGCTAAAACTCCTAATGCACCATATAAAGCGTTAGTAATGGCTTGGGATGTTTCTACATTTCCCGCAACTACCGCCGCAGGATAAACAGGGTTTAACATACATCCTTCGGGTATGATGATTTCTAAGGGTTTTAAACAACCGGCATTTAAGGGAATATCATCATTTACTAAGGTGCGAAAAACGTATAAAACGGCTGCTTTGCAGACTGCGGCTGGTGCGTTAAAGTTATTGTTTGTTTGTTGGGGTGATGTGCCTGTAAAATCTATTTTGGCAGTGCGATTTTCTCGGTTAATAGTAATATTAACTTGAATAATGCTGCCATTATCTAAAGGATAGGTAAAACTACCATTTTTTAATACTTCAATTACTCGTTTTACTGATTCTTCGGCATTATCTTGCACAAATTTCATGTAGGCTTCTACGGTTTCTAAACTGTAGTGTTCTACCATGTTGAAAAGTTCTTGCACACCTCTAGCATTGGCGGCGATTTGTGCTTGTAAATCAGCAATGTTTTGAGTAATGTTTCTGGCGGGATAAGGTTGGCTAGTGAGAAGTTGAATTAATTCTTGTTCGCAGAATTTGCCGCTATTTACTAACTGGAAATTATCTAATAATATACCTTCTTCTGCTAAATTGGTACTATGGGGTGGCATAGAACCGGGAGTAATGCCGCCGATGTCTGCGTGATGTCCTCTTGATGCAACGTAGAAGATAGGTAAAGAGGAAGATTGTAAAAATACGGGAGTAATAACGGTGATATCTGGTAGATGAGTTCCGCCATTATAGGGATTATTGGAAGCGAATACATCACCATGCTTAATTTTATCGCCATGAGCGTTAATTAGTGCTTTGACACTTTCACTCATCGACCCTAAATGTACAGGAATATGCGGCGCATTTGCTACTAATTGTCCAGTTTTGTCGAATATTGCACAAGAAAAATCTAAGCGTTCTTTGATATTGACTGACGAACTGGTATTTTGTAAAGTAATACCCATCTGTTCTGCGATCGCGCGAAACAAATTATTGAATATCTCCAGCATCACCGGATCAGGTTTGTCAACTTTATTACCTGCTTCCTTGGCAACTGATAAGTGATTACTAACTACTGACAACACCAAATGCTGACGTGCTGTGATTTCAGCTTGCCAATTGGGTTCAATAATATTTGTCCCCGTAGCCTCTACAATCATTGCTGGGCCAAAAATGCGATCGCCACTTTGCAATTCCTCTCGGCGATATACTGGGGTAGAATGCCATTGTCCGGCTGTGTACATCTGCACAGTAGCAACAGGCACGGGTTCTTTTTCATTCTTCCGGGATATTACGGCTTCTGACGGTAGATTTTGCTTAACCACCACTTCCACCGCAACTGCTTCTACTATTAACCGTTTTTCCGGTGCAATAAACCCGTAACGTTGACTGTGCAAAGCTTCAAACTCATTTCGCATCGTCACCACGTCAGCAAAATTTACTGTTAACGGTGCGTCTGTCCCTTCATACCGCAAATATACTCGTCGGTGAACTTCTGCTTCTTGGCTGTTGATTTCCTCTTTTCCTTCTTTTTCCAGTTCTGCAAAAAATTCTACTAACTCGACCTGACCTAAAACCTGTTCTATTGCTTTTTCTTTCAATACCCGCACATCTGCCAAACCCATACCATAAGCAGACAATACACCAGCATAGGGATGAATAAACACTTGTTTCATTCCTAAAGCATCAGCAATTAGACAGGCGTGTTGTCCACCAGCACCACCAAAACAACACAAAGTATATTCGGAAACATCATAACCACGTTGCAGAGAGATTTTTTTGATGGCATTGGCCATTTTATCAACAGCGATCGCTAAAAAACCAGCAGCAACTTCTTCTGAACTTCTATTATCCCCAATTTCCGCCGCTAGTTCCGCAAACTTCTGTTTAACTATTTCCACATCCAAAGGTAAATCAGCATTTGCACCAAACACACGGGGGAAAAACGCCGGTTGCAACTTTCCTACCATCACATTACAGTCAGTCACCGTTAGCGGCCCCCCTTGAGAATAGGAAGCAGGGCCAGGGTTTGCACCTGCTGACTCAGGCCCCACCCGATAACGACTACCATCAAACTGTAAAATTGAACCACCACCCGCCGCAACGGTGTGAATAGCCATCATAGGAGTGCGTAAGCGTACTCCTGCCACTTCTGTTTCTAAGGTGCGTTCATATTCACCATGATAGTGAGCGACATCTGTTGATGTGCCACCCATATCAAAGCTAATAATCTTGTTGAAACCAGCTATTAAGCTAGTTTGCACCGCCCCGACTATTCCCCCTGCTGGGCCTGATAATATACTATCCTTGCCTTGGAAGTTTTCAGCCGCCGCTAAACCGCCATTTGACTGCATAAACTGGAGAGAAACGTGATCTTTTTTCCCATTTCCCAACTGAGTTGCCACCTGATCTACATATCGCCGTAGAATAGGTGATAGATAGGCATCAACTACCGTTGTATCACCCCGACTGACTAATTTCATGAGCGGACTGACTTCGTGGGATACGGAAACTTGAGTAAAACCAATACTCCGCGCTAGTTCTGCAACCTGTTGTTCATGGCTGGTGTAGCGATAGCCATGCATAAATACTATGGCACAAGAACGAATCCCATCTGCAAAAGCCGCTTGTAACTGCGGTGCGACTGCTGCTAAGTTTAGGGGTGTTAACTCCTCACCTTGAGCGCTGTATCTTTCCTCGACTTCAATCACGCGATCGTACAGCATTTCTGGTAGGATAATTTGCAAAGCAAAAATATTCGGGCGATTTTGATAACCAATTCGCAAAGCATCCCGGAAGCCTTTGGTAATCACTAAAACAGTCCTGTCCCCTTTTCTTTCTAGTAGGGCGTTAGTTGCTACCGTAGTTCCCATTTTTACTACTGATATTTGAGCAGAGGGAAGCGGTGAATTTGGGGAAATGCCTAATATTTCTCGGATTCCCTGAACTGCGGCATCTGTGTAACGTTCGGGATTTTCGGAGAGTAATTTGTGTATTATTAACTTACCATCAGGACGACGGGCTACAATATCTGTAAAAGTGCCACCTCGATCGATCCAAAATTCCCAACTCATTGTATATTAGCCCTCATCAGCACTATAAAACAGTTATAAATTAGTTTATTTTTAATTTGTAATTTTTAGTGCGATGGCACAACAGCCGCTATATAGCGATCGCCACTTCATTCTAACTAATAGAATACTCGCCTTATAACAGTAACTCATTGGTAAAAATTTGTATAAAAATTATTACATTATCAGCACAGAAAATTTACTCTAGTTAAATTGAAGCTGTATAATGCCCAAAACCAGGAAGTAATTTTCACTATGTCTTTAAATGTAGAGTTATTAGAACACAGTTTCCAGCTAATAAAACCCCAAGCTGAGGAATTTGCTACCAAATTTTATGATAACTTATTGACAGATTTCCCAGAAGTACAACCCTTATTTGCTCATACTGACTTGACAAAACAACGAAAGCATTTAATTAGTGCTTTAGTATTAGTTGTAGAAAATCTGCGTCGTCCAGAAACTTTAAAAGAAGCCCTTGTTAGTTTGGGAGCAAGACACGTAAATTATGGGACAATACCAGAATATTATCCCTTTGTTGGTCAAACTCTACTCAAGACTTTTGAGCAAATTCTACAAACAAATTGGACTCCAGAAATAAAACAAGCTTGGATAGATGCTTATGAAGTAATTTCTCAGGTAATGTTAACAGGTGCAGCGACAGCATCATAGCAATTAAAAATTAAAAATTAAAAATTAAAAAGATTGTGTTAAGTTATTTCACAATCTTTTTCAAAGAGTTAGATTTCTCATTTACAATCAACCGCATGAAAACAGAAAAACTTGGATGGTTTAAAGTAGCTTTACAGTTAAGAGGTTCTGTTCTCACAGCAATTTATCTTAGGGTTATAGGTTGTGGTATATTTGGCGTTTTAGTTTCCATACTTTATCATTTAAAACTGCCAGTTTCTCAACCAATTTTAGGCAGTGTCATTCCCAGTATAGTTTTAGGTTTACTGCTAGTTTTTCGGACAAATACAGCCTATGAGCGTTTTTGGGAAGGAAGAAAATGCTGGGGGTCACTTAATAATGCTGTCCGCAATTTAGCTAGACAAATTTGGGTATCTGTAGCTGAAAAAACGCCAGGAGATAGAATAGATAAAATTGATGCTTTAAAATTATTAGTTGCTTTCGCTGTAGGTACTAAATTACATTTGCGAGGGGAAGCAGTAAATAGTGAATTAGAAGAATTAATGCCAACTTCTAAATATATTAAGCTCAAAATAATGAATAATCCTCCCCTAGAAATTGCTTTTTGGATTAGTGATTATCTTCAGCAACAATTTAATCGTAATTGCATCAACAGCTACCAGTTAGCATCTATGCAAGATTTATTAAATACTTTGGTAGATAATTTAGGGGCTTGTGAGCGAATTTTAAAAACACCGATGCCTCTAGCTTATGCTATTCATCTCAAGCAATTACTATTACTATATTGTCTATTACTACCTTTCCAAATTGTCGCTAGTTTAGGTTGGTGGACAGGTGTAATTACTGCTTTAGTGAGTTTTACTTTACTAGGTATTGAAGCTATTGGTTTAGAAATAGAAAACCCCTTTGGTTATGACGCTAATGATTTACCATTAGATGCGATTTGTAATACTATGAAACGCAATATGGAAGATTTAATCAGCCTGACTCCTAGTGTTAGTAGAGAATAAGTTTTGTATGCAAAAAGTGGTTCTACTGCTCCCCTTATGGTAAACACAATTAATTTAATTTTTGTAGGTTGGGTTGAGGGACAAAACCCAACATTTTTAGGCATTTTTGATACAAATGTAAAGGATAATGCTGGTCAAATAATTATGGTTCTACATGAAAAATTCAGAATAAAAAACTCCGTTGTACATCTAGATTGAAACTATATCTTTTTTAATTAATTTACCTGTTTGATCAAAACTAATACTAAGGTTATATTCACCCAAATAATAATTATCACAAGGATTTTGATCCAAACATTGAGAATCTACAGAATCGGGTTTACCCAATAATTGATTTACTTGCTTTCTCGTCATCCCGATTTTCAAGTGATTCTTTAACACGTCTGCACTCATATAAAAACGTAAATTCTTATCTTTTCCCTTGCTAAAAGAATTTTCTAACCATGCCTTTTGGTCAAACTTTTTATTATCAAATTGGTTATGATCGCAAGCTGAAGTAAATATAATTAACGGGAAAACTAAAATTATTAATAAAATATTTTTAAAGGTTTTTGACAGCATCTTTTTTGTATTAATTTATTCACAAATTCCTAATGCCTAATTCTAAACCCTCACATACACCTGTGAGAAAGTCTAAATCCAAAGTTTCCATAGTATCACTAGGTTTATGGTAATGGGGATTTCGCATAAAAGAAGTATCTGTTACCATAATTGCTGGATAACCAGCGTCCCAAAAAGGAGAATGATCACTTAGTCTAGTGTCGGGAACTACTAAACCTCGATAGGGTACTGGTAGCCACTGGCTAGATACACCCACTTGGCTAATACTGCGGCTAAGACTACGCAAATCTCCGATAGTGCTTAAATTACCGATTAAACCGATAAAATCGCCTGTATTGGGGTAAAAACGGTCTAAAAATGGGGGATACTTTTGGGAACCGGGGGTAGGGTCATAATATCCCAACATTTCCAAGGACATCATTAACCTTAACGGTTGGTTTTGTTGACGCAGGAGGGCAACATAAGCCGCACTACCCAACATCCCATATTCTTCCATGTCAAAAGCTACGCATCTAAGGGGATATCTAGCTGGTTGTTGGGCAAATTTTTGAGCTAATTCTAATAATACAGCTACCCCTGTGGCGTTATCATCTGCCGCTACTGTTCCCGGTACACCATCATAATGAGCGCCGATTAAAATGGGTGGCAATATTCTTTTGTTGAGAGGCCGTTGAGGTAAATTTAAAATCAGGTTCTTACAGCTTTTACCCCTAACTTCAAAGGTGTGGATTTCCACACTTCCCAATTGAGCTAATTGTTGGCGAATGTATTCTTGAACAAAGAAATGGCCAGCACTAGCCAGATAAGGATCTCGTTCTCTGGCGATCGCTTGCAAATGAGTTTCTAATCGCTGTTTGCAGTTCAAGTGTTTAGAATAGGGATTGGGTATTGGGTATTGGGTACTGGGTATTTAGAAATTACATCTCCTGTGTTCTGCGTTTCCCCTCTCTCTGCCCTCTGCCTTTCTAATGTTATCCTAGTTTAGCAAGTAGCACTTCTAGCTCAAGTCTCTCCCATTTTGGCTTTAATGATGATTAATATACCATTGGGGGTTTTCAGTAATATAGCACTAAGCTAGATGTAGTCCCACTATATCATAATAAATGTATAAGACACGCTTAGGAGAAGAGTAACGCATGGGCAAGGTAGTCGGCATCGACTTGGGTACAACCAACTCAGTAGTCGCCGTAATGGAGGCTGGCAAGCCGGTGGTCATTGCCAATGCTGAAGGTATGCGGACAACGCCCTCTGTGGTTGGTTTTAGTAAGGAAGGGGAAAGGGTTGTAGGACAAATGGCTAGACGGCAAACTGTCCTCAATCCTCAAAATACCTTTTTTGCCGTCAAACGCTTCATTGGGCGGAGATATTCTGAACTGAATCCAGAGTCTAAGCGTGTCCCCTACACTATCCGTAAGGATGAGGTGGGGAATATTAAAATTGCTTGTCCGCGTTTAAATAAAGAGTTTGCACCAGAAGAAATTTCGGCAATGGTGCTGAAAAAGCTGGCGGATGATGCCAGCCGCTATTTAGGTGAACCCGTAACGGGGGCAGTAATTACAGTTCCAGCTTATTTTAATGATTCCCAGCGCCAAGCTACCCGTGATGCGGGACGCATTGCTGGTTTAGAAGTATTAAGGATTTTGAATGAACCGACTGCGGCTTCTTTGGCTTATGGCTTAGACCGGGGTGATACGGAAACTATTTTAGTATTCGATTTAGGTGGCGGTACATTTGACGTATCTATCCTAGACGTTGGTGATGGCGTATTTGAGGTTAAAGCCACCAGTGGAGATACACAATTAGGTGGTAATGATTTTGACAAAAAAATAGTCGATTGGTTAGCAGATCAGTTTTTAGAGACAGAAGGGGTAGATTTAAGACGCGATCGCCAAGCTTTACAACGTCTGTTAGAAGCAGCTGAAAAAGCCAAAATTGAACTTTCTGCCGTCAGTGTCACCGATATTAACTTACCCTTTATCACCGCTACAGAGGACGGGCCAAAGCATTTAGAAACCCGATTAACTCGTTCCCAATTTGAGGGCTTGTGTCTAGACTTAATCGGCAGGATACGCACCCCCGTAAAACGTGCTTTGAAAGATGCTGGACTCACACCAGAAGATATTGAAGAGGTAGTACTAGTAGGCGGTTCTACCAGAATCCCTATGGTAAAACAGCTAGTACGCGATTTAATTGGCATCGAACCTAGCGAAAATGTTAACCCAGATGAAGTAGTAGCCGTAGGGGCAGCCATTCAAGCCAGCATCTTGGCTGGGGAATTTAAAGATATCTTGTTGTTAGATGTCACACCCCTATCTGTAGGGTTAGAAACTATCGGCGGAGTGATGAAAAAAATCATTCCTCGGAATACAACTATTCCAGTACGTCGTTCTGATATCTTTTCCACTTCCGAAAATAATCAAAACACCGTTGAAATTCACGTCGTCCAAGGTGAGCGGGAAATGGCGGCTGATAATAAGTCTCTAGGACGATTTAAGCTGTATGGTATCCCACCAGCACCAAGAGGTATTCCCCAAATTCAAGTATCTTTTGATGTCGATGCCAACGGGATTTTACAGGTAACAGCCCTAGACCGGACAACAGGCAGAGAACAGAGTATTACCATTCAAGGGGCTTCTACTTTAAGCGAGTCGGAAGTCAACCGGATGATTCAAGATGCCCAAAAATACGCCGACATCGACAGAGAAAGAAAAGAACGAGTAGAAAAGCGGACGCGATCGGAAGCTTTGATTTTACAAGCAGAACGGCAATTACGAGAAGTTGCCTTAGAAATGGGAATGCAGTTTGCCCGTAGTCGCCGCCAACGCATTGATAATATCTGCCGAGAACTTAAAGAAAGTTTACAAGCCAACGACGATCGCGGTATTGACCAATCCTATTCTGACCTGCAAGATGCTTTATATGAGCTAAACCGGGAAGTCCGCGAGTATTACGCAGAAGACGAAGACGACGATTTATTTGGGGCAATTAAAGAAATCTTTACAGGTGGAGAAAGAGAAAGAGAAAGAGATAACTATCGAGACAATTATCGAGATAATTACCGGGATAATTACCGGGATAACTATCAAGATAATTACCGGGATAATTACCGGGATAACTATCGGGATAACTACCGGGATAACTATCAGGAAAAAGACACTTACAACCGGGATTATGGTAGTAGAGACGCTGGCAGAGATAACCGTTCATCTGCCTATAATGATAGTCGCCCTGGAAAGAAAACAAGCCGCCCCAGCTATCGAGATAATTGGGATGACGACGATGATGATTGGTTGTAAATAATAGGGGAGAAGGAAGACGCGGAGAGGGGAGACGCGGAGAGGGGAGATGGATATTGTTTCTTGTTTCCTATTCCCTATTCCCTGTTCCCTGTTCCCTGTTCCCTGTTCCCTGTTCCCTGTTGCCTACCTCCTGTCTAATGACTAAATAAAAAACTATGCAAAATTTGCAGAATTTCCGTGATTATTATGAGATTTTGGGAGTAGATAAAGATGCCCCAAACGAAGAAATTAAAAAAGTTTTTCGGCGGTTAGCTAGGCAATATCACCCTGATTTGAATCCAGGGAATAAAGAAGCAGAAGAAAAATTTAAAACTATTAGTGAAGCTTACGAAGTTCTGTCCGATCCCGCCAAGCGATCGCAATACGACCAGTTTAGCCGCTATTGGAAGCAAAAAGGCTTTGCTGGTAACAAAACACCAAAATCTAAAGGTTGGGGCGATCGCACTAATGGCCGTTCTCAAGATGTAGATCCTAGCCAGTTTCCTGATTTTGAAAGTTTTATCAATCAGGTAATGGGAGTTAGCAACGTCAAAAACCCCAAAAATCCGCCAGGGGCAACCGCTAGCGACCCCTTCCGCACCACGAGAACAAAAGTAGCATATAAAGCCAGTGAAGCACCCCGTCCCAGCCGTCGGGATATCGAAGCCAGATTGAGTTTACCCCTAGAAAAAGCCTATTTAGGCGGAAATGAGAGAATCAGATTAGAAGATGGGCGATCGCTAGAAGTAAACATGCCTACCGGAATGGTCACAGGTCAAACCATTCGCTTAAGAAATCAAGGTATTGGTGGCGGTGATTTATACCTAAAAATTACCGTCGAACCCCATCCCGTCTTTAAACTAGAAGGAACAAATATTTTTTGTCAAGTTCCTGTCACACCAAGCGAAGCAACATTAGGAGGACAAGTAGAAGCCCCCACCCTAGACGGACCCGTAAAAATGACAATTCCGCCTGGTGTCAGGTCTGGTCAAAGATTCCGCCTATCTAACAAAGGCTATCCCGCAGAAAATGGCAAAAGAGGGGATCAATTAGTAGAAATTCAAATAGTAACTCCTAAAAATTTAACTCCTGAAGAAAGAGAACTTTACGAAAAATTACGGGAAATTGAAACATTTAAACCCCGTGCTGACCTATTAAAATAGGTATGAAAGTATGAGCATTTTCCCAACATTCCACACGTCAATTTAGAGTATACAACTGCTAAGAATGATGTGAGATTGTTTACAGCAGGAAACAGGTTTGAAAGTCTTTTAGATCAGGCTTTGTTCTAAAAACTTGTACCTCATTTATCTGAAATCGGCTGTAATTGAATGTTTTCTTGGAAGATTTTTCGCCATTTTACTATTGTTGTATTGAAATGGCAGAAGACTTGATATAGAACTCAACATTGAGTAAGACAAAAATTAAACCCATACCTAAAAGCCATTACTAAATTGCCCCATCATTAATCACCAATCACTAATTACTAACTATGCAATTTATTGACCAAGCAGAAATAGAAGTAGAAGCGGGTAAAGGTGGCGATGGAATCGTCGCCTTCCGTCGAGAAAAATACGTCCCCGCC
>DATGXQ010000131.1:0-23195 GCA_035298905.1 Nostocaceae cyanobacterium
GGCAGATAGACATTTATGAGTACGGTTCTGATTGTAGAAGACAGCATTGCCCAAAGGGAGATGATTACGGATCTCCTCAAAGCCAGTGGCTTGACAGTTACCCACGCTTGTGACGGAGTAGAAGCTTTGGAGGCTATTCAAAGCACACCTCCCGATTTAGTGGTTCTAGATATCGTCATGCCCCGAATGAATGGTTATGAATTGTGTCGGAGGCTAAAATCTGACCCCAAAACCCAAAATGTCCCAGTGGTAATGTGTTCTTCCAAAGGAGAAGAATTCGATCGCTACTGGGGGATGAAACAAGGTGCTGATGCCTACATAGCAAAACCATTTCAACCAACGGAACTAGTAGGAACAGTCAAACAACTGCTGCGAGGATAAGGATGAAAACACAATGGTAAGCAAGCCAGACTTTTTAAGTGGTAGTGGTCAAGATCAATTTCGCCCAGAACTCCAAGTAGAAAGTCCTGAAGGTGAGTTACATTTGCGGTTTTACATTCCCTCACACCAAGAGTTTGCCCTGCAAGCGACTGGGATTCGAGAGGTGATTGAACTTAGCCCCGATCGCATTACTCCCATCCCTAATGCTTCGCCATTACTTTTGGGTACTCTAAATTTACGGGGGCGGGTAATTTGGGTAGCAGATTTGGGTCAATTTTTGGGGGAAGGAACTGCGTTAAATACTGATCGAGCGGAGATTCCCGTGATTGCGATCGAAGAGCAGGATACAATCGTAGGACTAGCAGTCGAAGAAATTAGGGGGATGGACTGGCGTGATGTCCAGTATCTGATGCCACCAAGTAATGTGCCGGATACAATGGCTCCCTTTTTGCGCGGCGAATGGTTATTAGAAAACCATCGATATCTGCGCCTGCTAGATCAAACGGCAATATTGCGGAGCGCTAGGTGGGCAGGATAAACCGGGAGGGTGCAAATGGCAACCAGAATAGATGATTACGATCCAACTTATGAGCAGGCAATGACAGCATACGTCCAACAGGAGTATGAAGTCGCTGCGACTTTAGTTGACCAAGCGGTGCAAAATTCCCCAGATGACCCCAACTCCCATTTATTGAGGGGACACATCTATTACGTTTTGCAGCAGTATGATATCGCCAAAGCAGAATATGAGCAGGTATTGCACTTGACCAATGAGCCGGAAATTACCAGCTTTGCCCATGATGGTCTAGAAAATATTCATCAATACCTCCAATCTATGGCTGAATTTGCCCCCACGTTGGCAGAAATGGCCGAAGTTGACGAGGTACTGGGGCTATCCAGTGGGAACGGTAATGGTGCTTATGCACAGAGCCAAAGTTTTCACAGCCAACCATTTGGGGAATACCAGGCAACTGAGGAGAGTGTCCCAGATTTAGCTATGGATAATCCTTTTGATATCTCCATAGATAGTATAGATTTTGATGGCATAGCTGATGACAAATCAGCCTTTGGCGATGACCCTTTCACCCCAGATCCAGCCTATCAACAGCAAGAGGCAAATGGCAAGTTAGATACATCACCAAGCCGAGAATCACCCTCCTTCTGGTCAGAAGATGTTGCTCTAGCCAGCACAGGCGAAAGTGAACAGCCTAACTATCCGTCCTTTACAGAAATTGATTTAGCCGACAGTAATGGTCATGGTCACTCCAGGGAACTAAATGCCCAAGGTATTGGGATAGAGCATTTTAACTCCCACCTGGAACATAATGATTTGACAAACACTGATAATTTAGGCAACAACAGAGTAAATAACCTAAATAACTTAGATAACTTGTCTGTGGGTAGTCAGGAAAACTGGTTTGAGCAAGTTGCTACCCCTAAAGAAACAGCATCAACATCTAAATTAAATAATGAAATGGCTGCCACTTGGAACAATAATTCTACCGTGCATGACATCAAGGCACAATCAGAAAGCAACTTAGCCCAAAATGGCTTTGAAGATGACAGTTTTGACATCGAAGCCTTTGAGTCGGCCTTTGGTGCAGATAGCTTTCCCGCAGATGAACAAACCAATCAAGCTGCAAAAGCAGAAAGCAGCAAGAGTAATATTGAGTTTTTAGACGATTTTGATGATTTTGATGACCTGGGTAATATTCCCGGCTTTGAGTTATCAGGGGAAGACAGCTTTAGTGATGTCGCCTTGATATCTGATTCGATAGAAAGTAAAGGTAGTAGCCCTAATCCATTTAATACTGGTGGTGGCAGCGATCGCGAAGAAGAACTATTTACCATCACCGGTTCTCAAGAAGCAGTACCAGTATTTACCCAACCAGATATATCTAAGGCAGAACCAGTAGTTAACGTCGAACCTGGGTTATTCAGCTTCTTTGAAAATGCCTCCCTCGATAAAAAACAATGGTACATCGGTGGGATGGTAGGCATGGCCTCAGCCATCGTTGTGGCCATTGGTGGTTCTCTTTCTGCCCATCTGACCCCCGTTCAACAACGAGAATCGGTCAGAAATACGGCAATCATCCAATCATTAGTAGCAGGATTGGCAGGAGGAGCGATCGCTGGGTGGATGAGTAATTTTACCCTGAAGCAAATCCGCCGCACCACCAAAGACCTACAAGCCCAGTTTGATGCCGTCCGGCAAGGCAGCTTAAACGTCCAAGCCACAGTCTACTCTGAAGATGAATTAGGCTATCTGGCCGCAGGGTTTAATGATATGGCTAGGGTAATTTTTACCACCACCAACGAAGCCCAACGCAAAGCCGAAGAACAAGAAGAAGCCAAAGAAAACCTGCAACGCCAAGTAATCAGGTTATTGGACGACGTGGAAGGCGCAGCACGAGGCGACTTGACAGTGCAAGCTGAAGTAACTGCGGACGTATTAGGAGCCGTAGCAGATGCCTTTAACCTCACCATCCAAAACCTGCGGGATATCGTGCAACAAGTAAAAGAAGCAGCCAGAGACGTAACCAAAGGGGCGACAAATTCGGAAACCTTTGCCCGTGCTTTATCTAGGGATGCGCTGAGGCAAGCAGAAGAATTAGCAGTCACGCTGAACTCAGTACAGGTGATGACTCGCTCCATCGAACGGGTAGCCACCGCCGCTAAAGAAGCGGAAACAGTAGCCCGTGATGCCAGTGCCATCGCCTTAAAAGGTGGGGAAGCAGTAGAAAACACCGTGGCAGGGATTTTAGAAATTCGGGAAACGGTAGCAGAAACTACGAGAAAAGTCAAGAGATTAGCGGAATCTTCTCAAGAAATTTCCAAGATTGTCGCTTTGATTTCCCAGATTGCCTCTAGAACCAACTTGTTAGCGCTAAACGCCTCCATTGAGGCAGCCAGAGCCGGAGAAGCAGGGAGAGGATTTGCGATCGTTGCGGATGAAGTACGGCAGTTAGCTGATAAATCCGCCAAATCCTTAAAAGAAATTGAACAAATCGTGATGCAAATCCAAAGCGAAACAGGATCAGTAATGACCGCGATGGAAGAAGGCACACAACAGGTAATTAAAGGGACAAAATTGGCAGAAGAAGCCAAGCGATCGCTAGAAGACATCATCCAAGTAGCCAAACACATTGACGGCTTGGTGCGCTCAATTACCACCGATACCGTACAACAAACGGAAACCTCTTCTGCTGTAGCCCAGGTAATGCAATCAGTAGAATTGACAGCGCAAGAAACCTCCCAAGAAGCACAACGAGTTTCTGGAGCCTTGCAACATCTGGTGGGTGTATCCCGTGACTTGATTTCCTCAGTGGAACGTTTCCGTGTAGAAACAGCCGAACCAAGGTAGAAGGCAAAAGTAAAAAGGCAAAAGTAAAAATTTATCTATCTACTTTTGTTACTTGTCTTTTACCTACTTCAGTGACCCTTTGCCTTTGCTTTTACTTTTTACCTTTATCAACTTGTAGCTATGTTACCGGAACAACAACAGCGTATTTTGGGTTACTTCCTCGAAGAAGCCAGAGACCACCTGAATACCATTGAACAGGGACTACTGAATCTCCAAGATACCCTCAACGACCCGGAAATGATTAACGAAGTCTTCCGGGCAGCTCACTCCATCAAGGGGGGTGCGGCTATGCTGGGCTTGAATAGCATCCAGCACACAGCCCACCGTCTGGAAGATTGTTTCAAAATCCTCAAAGAAAATCCCATTCAAGTTGATCAGAAATTAGAGTCTTTGTTTCTCTCGGTGGCTGATACTCTCAAAGCCCTGTTGGAACAACTGAGTACACCCTTTGGTCTGTCGGAAGACACAGCTAGGACTTTGATGTTAGCCACCGAGCCAGTAGTCAAAGCCCTGACTGAGCATATAGAAATATTGGTACAAAAAGGTAGTGCGGGAGTTGTCTCAGCTGTCCCAGAGAAAGCCGCTTATATGGGTGGTGTTACCACAGCCATACCAGTATCTGCAACACCACAAACAGCAAGACCAGCTAGTATCACCAGTCCGGTAACAGTTAGTCAAGATACTTGGATCGAAGAGTTTAAAAATCAAGTTATATCGGCCTTGCGGGAGATGTTGCAAACCTTTAAGCAACCTGCCACAGAGGAAAGTAGAGCAGTTCTCCAGCAATCTTGTCAAAGACTGGTAAAACTGGGTGAACCATTAAAATTGTCTAATTGGTGTGAGCTGTGTAAAGCATCTCATGAAGCGATCGCTAATCCAGATAATACATATTTAACTTTAGCTAAAATTGTTATTACCGAAATTAAACAAGCTCAAGAATTAGTTCTCCAAGGTAGAGAAGCAGAAGTGACTGTTAGTCAACAACTAGCAGCCTTAGCTCCCATACCATCAGAATTAGAAGAACTGTTAGCAATTATCCCAGAGGAAACGCCACCACAAGAAGAAGTCGCAACAGTAGATAATGTTTGGGAAACTGCCACAGCAGAAGCAGAAGCGGATGATAGCTTAACAGATTTATTCGGGTCTACCAGTGTAGAAGCAGAAGCAGATAATAGCTTAACAGATTTATTTGGTGGGTCTGCGAGTGTAGAACCAGCCCCGGAAACAGAAACTAGCGATTTCCTCTTTGAACAAATTACAGAAACACCAACCCCTGTTCACTCTCAATTTACCCCAGACGAGGAAGCAACTCTCACAATTGGAACTATTGATCATCATGGGCCAGAAGTAGGACTAGCTGAGTTAAATACCCTAGCTGACATATTCAACGGTGAAACTCCAGAACTAGAAGAACCTTGGCAACAAGACCAGATAGAAGATACCGCAGATCATCAGTTAGGCATTAATGAAAGTGAAATTGAGGATGCAGATAACGAATTAGCCGACTTCTTATCCCTTGACCAGAATAGCAGCAACGGCGATCGGCAAACAAATACTAATAACTTTACAGAAGACTTAAATCTTTTATTTGAGGAAAACTTTACAGAAAAAGAGCCTTTAGGAACTCAAGCATTAACAGCAAATACTAACACTACCAATAACGATTTAGAACCAAATTTAGACTTTTCCTCAGAAGATGACGAGTTAGCAGACTTGTTGACGCTGACCGTAGACTCAATAGAAAGCCCGTCCTCAGACCACCCACTCAGCGCACAAGAAGAACATTCTACTCCCAGCGAAGATTTAGATGCTGATATCTTTGCTTTACCACAAACAACAGCCCCCACGGCAGAAGATGAACTAGACAACTTCTGGAACCAAACAGAGACAGCATCAACACTACCTCTAGAGACTGTAAAAGAGCAAGATATTGCTAAAGCATTAGATGATAGTTTATTATTTACAGCAGCAACAGAAGTTAGTGCTGAAGCTCAACAATTAAATACTGACAGCAATTTAGACATAGAAGATTTTGATTTAACCTTCTTCCAGCCAGACCAGCCTTTTGATGCGCTACTCTCAGATGCTGAGGAAGACAACATCTTTACTGATTTGGGAGATTCTTACACACCCACTTCTAGTAGTGACTTAACACAACAACCAGAAACACTAGATTTTCTACCAGATTTAACCACTCAGCCAACCGAGACATCTACTGATTTGGATATATTTGGCAATTTGGCGGAAAATAATAACGAAGATATAACAATTGATGCTACCTATATTCAGCCAGAAGTTGCAAGCTTTAGTGTTGATAATCTATTCGGTGAAGACAATAGTTTAGATTTTAGTTTAGGTGAACAAACACAATCAGCTAATCAACAAGCAAGCGAAGACTTGATGAATACTTTGGCAGATGAACAGCCAAGTTTAGCTGATGAATTTTCTTTCTCACAAACAATTATTCAAGAAGATTTAATCTTTAATCTGGATGAGTTGACAGAAAATCCATCTCAACAAGAGTCAGAGATAGATTTAGATGCAACTTTTGGCGGCTTGGATTTAGGAGAATCAACCCAAACAACAATTCAAGACTATCCGTTATTTGATACAGAAGATGTACTAAAAAATCCATCTGAGCAAGAGTCAGAGATAGATTTAGATGCAACTTTTGGCGGCTTGGATTTAGAAACACCCGCAGAAACAACAATTCAAGACTATCCGTTATTTGGTGCAGAAGATGTACTAGAAACTCCATCTGAGCAAGAGTCAGAGATAGATTTAGATGCAACTTTTGGCGAGTTGGATTTAGGAGAAGAGGAAACCACTGCTGATTTAGCTGCAAATTTATTGACAACAGAGGCAAACAATGCTTCCGCGCCTACATTGGCAGAAGCAGAACAGGAAGAAACAGAAACCACAACTTCAGCAGTTGATGAATTTGGAGACTTAGAAGCCTTAGTAGGAGAACAGGAAGAGACAGAAACCACGGCTTCAGCAGTTGATGAATTTGCAGACTTAGAAGCCTTAGTAGGAGAACAGGAAGAGCCAGTAACGCCAGTAGCGCAACCGGAACAGGCAGAAACCACAACTTCAGCGATCGATGAATTTGCAGACTTAGAAGCCTTACTAGATGAAGAACATACATCAGAACCAGCGCCAAAGCTGGAAGTAATGCAAGAAGAAGACTTTGCTGCCCTAGAAGCTTTGTTAGCTCCAGATACTAGCGAGGCAACAGCCACACCAGCAATAGCGCAACCAATGGCATCTCAAGGAGCGATCGCCCGCAATATTTCCTCAACCCCAGCAGCCATCAAGGACGAATTTAGCGACCTAGAAGAGTTATTAGCACATGCAAATCAGACGTTGCACAATCAGCCAATGTCTGTCATTCCTAACCCCGCCAAAGGAATACGCCCAACAAGGCGGGTAATGCGCGAAGAAACTATGAAAGTTCCCGTCAAGCAACTAGACGAAATGAGTAACCTAGTTGGGGAATTAGTAGTTAACCGCAACACCTTAGAACAGGATCATGAACGGCTGCGCCAGTCACTAGACAACCTACTGGTGCAAGTGCAACAACTCTCAGATGTGGGTGCAAGAATGCAAGAGTTGTATGAGCGATCGCTCCTAGAAGCCTCTTTATTAGCCAGCCGCAGACCCAAAGACAACGGTGATAGCCGCGCCAATGACATGGACTTGAGCGAATTAGAGTTAGACCGCTTTACGCCATTCCACACCCTGTCCCAAGAAATGATTGAATTTATCGTCAGGGTGCGGGAGTCAGCCAGCGACATCGACTTCGTAACCGAAGAAACCGAGCGCGTAGCCAGACAATTCCGTCAAGTCACCAGCCAATTACAAGAAGGGCTAACTAGAGCGCGAATGGTTCCCTTCTCCCAAGTAATCGATCGCTTGCGGCGGGGTGTACGAGATAACGCCATCAAATGCGGCAAACAAGTGGAACTGAAAACAGAAGGTACAGAAAACCTGATCGACAAGATGATTTTGGATCATCTGACTGACCCCTTAACTCACATGTTAAATAATGCGATCGCCCACGGCATCGAAACCCCAGATGTCCGCCAAGCCGCAGGTAAACCACCAGTAGGGGTCATCACTATCCGCGCCTACCAACAAGGAAACCAAACCATCATATCCGTGAGTGACGATGGTGCAGGTATCGACCATGAGAAAGTCAAAGCCAAAGCCATCCAAAAAGGCATCATCACACCAGAACAAGCTCAAGCCATGTCCCGGCTCGATGTCTATGACCTCTTGTTCCTCCCCAGTTTCAGCACCGTCGAACAAGTAAACGACCTTTCAGGTCGCGGCGTAGGTATGGACGTAGTACGCACAGACATCAGCGAAATTCGCGGGGCAGTCAGCACCGACTCAGCCATTGGTCGCGGCACAACCTTCACCATCCGCCTACCAGTCACCCTCAGTATTTGTAAAGCCCTCAGTTGTATCTCCGACAAAGCCAGAATCGCCTTCCCAATGGATGGCGTGGAGGACACCCTAGATATTCCCGTCAAAAACATCCATCAAGATTCAGACGGACAACAATACATTTACTGGCGAGATACCACCCTGCCGTTCAAACCCTTAAAAGAAATTCTCGCCTTGAGCCGTCAGATTATTCGCGGTAGCGTCTACGGTGGAACCCGTGATGATGACATGGTTTCCGTCGTCGTCGTACGTTCTGGTAATACCCTAGTGGGCTTACAGGTAGACCAAGTACTCAGCGAACAGGAAATCGTAATTAAACAATTTGAAGGGCCAGCCCCCAAACCTAACGGTGTAGCAGGTGCAACAGTTTTAGGGGATGGACGGATTATGCCGATCGCTGACGTACTAGAAATTATCGACATCTTCCAAGGTAAGCGCTCTAAACCAACTGGTAGTACTCCTTGGAATCCTAAAACCTTACCACCCATATCAGAACCACCTGCGGCCGCTAAAATTGACCCGACAGTACTCATTGTTGACGACTCTATCACTGTGAGAGAATTGCTATCCCTCACCTTTAACAAAGCAGGTTATCGGGTAGAACAAGCGCGGGATGGACAAGAAGCTTGGGACAAACTGCGTTCGGGTCTACCTTGCGATATCGTCTTCTGCGACATCGAAATGCCCCGTTGTGACGGTCTAGAGTTGCTTTCCCGCATTCAAAAAGACAACAACCTCAACCATCTACCCATAGCCATGCTCACCTCTCGCGGTGCAGACAAACATAGACAAATGGCTGTTCAACTGGGTGCAAGTGGTTACTTCACCAAACCCTATCTCGAAGAAGCACTACTAGAAGCCGCTTCTAGGATGTTAAAAGGTGAAAAATTAGTGACCGCCTAAAACTAGCAAAAATTAAAAATTAAAAAGGCTAGAAGCCTTACAGTAAGAGCTTTTAGCCTTTTTATTTGATTGTTACTTATGATTCTGGCTCGTCCTTTGATTTTTGGGATTTTTGACTTTGTAAACTTATAGCAGTTTGTAAGTGGAGAGAATAATAATTGATAGTAGGGACACGGCGTTAGACATTAGTGTCAACTTAACGGAAAATGGGCGGTTAGAAACCGCGTCTACACAAGCAAAACCCACCTGCGTGGGTTAGAAAACTATTAGTCCGCGTAGGCGGACTTGGCTTGTGTAGCCACGAATTCTATTCGTTAGGGCTTAAGTTGACACCTATGGGCGTTAGAAATATTGTTGTCAAACCGAAATCTGATCTATGCCGTGTCCTTACCCTACAAGACCAACCTTGTGGATGATGGTTCGTTCATGTTTCATTTAGAATTGCTATATAATCTGAAATAAACTGGTACAATTAAAATGCCTATTACTCCAATACAAATCGCTATACCCTTAGCTATCGGGGTGTTTTTTGCAATAGCACGTCTATCTAGAAACTTTTTTTAGAATTTATATCTTGGATTTTTGTGGGAACTTACATGTTCTTTGCATTCAAGCAATTGACGGACGCATTTCACCAGATATTGCAAATAGGTAAATAGTTTTAGATAAATAAAAATTGTGCTTCAAATTTTATCTAAATTCGTTTGATAACTAGAAGCATAGAGCCTTCATATCAAAATTTTCATCTGCGGGGGTAGCTTTAAAGTGGGAAGCTAGGCAAAATAGGAAATAGTGAAACTACACTGACCTCAAAAAACTATGCCATATTCTCACCAACCCGTCACCTATCCCATCGCACCAAAAAGCAACCAAATTGATGATTATCACGGTACTTTAGTTGCAGACCCTTACCGCATTTTAGAAGACCCCGACGCGGACGCAACAAAGGCTTGGGTAGAAGCACAAAATCAACTCACATTTGCTTACTTAGAAGAAATTCCTGCCAGAGAACAGATTAAACAACGCCTAACTAAACTTTGGGACTATGAAAAATATGGCGTACCCTTTAAAGAAGGAAAAAGATATTTTTACTTTAAAAATGATGGACTGCAAAACCAAAGTGTGCTTTACACCTTGGAAACTCTAGACGCTGAACCTAAAGTTTTACTTGACCCTAACCTACTCTCAGAAGATGGTACAGTGGCCTTATCGGGAATTGCCATCAGCGAAAATGGTAAACTCTTAGCTTATGGTTTATCTAGTTCCGGTTCTGACTGGCAAGAGTGGAAAGTTCGCGATATTGAAACTGGAGAAGATTTAGCAGATCATTTGCAATGGATTAAATTTTCTGGTGCATCTTGGACAAAAGATCATCAAGGCTTTTTCTACAGTCGCTATGATGAACCAAACGAAAAAACCAAATTTGAAGATATTAATTATTATCAAAAGCTTTATTACCATAAATTAGGTACATCCCAAACAGATGACATCTTAATTTATCATCGTCCTGACCAAAAACAATGGGGATTTAGTGGTGATGTTACAGAAGATGGTAAATATTTAGTTATTTCCGTCTGGTTAGGAACTGACACACGCAATTTAGTTTTCTACAAAGATTTGACTAACCCCAATTCGGAAGTCATAGAACTAATTAAAGAGTTTGAATCCAATTACACTTTTGTTGACAATGATGATAGTGTTTTCTATTTTCGGACTGATTTAGATGCACCAAGAGGTAAATTAATTGCTATTGATATCAACAAGCCAGCACCAGCAAATTGGCAAGAAATCATTCCCCAATTCGCTGAAACATTAGGAAGTGTGGGTATTTTAAACAATCAATTTGTAGCCTCTTACCTGAAAGATGCTCGTAGCCAAATTAAAATATTTGACTTACAAGGAAATTTCATCAGAGAGGTAGAATTACCGGGAATTGGTTCTGTAGATGGCTTTGATGGTAAACGTGGAGATACCGAAACCTTCTATAGTTTCACTAGTTTTACTACCCCCGGTACTATTTACCGCTACAACCTAATCACCGGAAAAAGTGAAATCTTCCGTCAGGCTGAAGTTGACTTTAATTCTGAAGATTATGAGACCAAACAAGTTTTTTATCAAAGTAAAGATGGTACACAAGTACCGATGTTTGTTACTCACAAAAAAGGAATCAAATTAGATGGCAATAATCCCGCCTATTTATACTCTTATGGTGGATTTAATATCTCATTACCTCCAGGTTTTTCCGTGAGTATTTTAGTTTGGATGGAAATGGGTGGGGTTTATGCTTTACCGAATATTCGCGGTGGTGGTGAATATGGAGAAGAATGGCATCAAGGGGGAATGAAGGAGAAAAAGCAAAATGTTTTTGATGATTTTATTGCGGCGGCAGAATGGTTAATTAGTAATAATTACACCAAACCAGAAAAACTGGCTATTGGTGGAGGAAGTAATGGTGGTTTGCTGGTGGGTGCTTGTATGACACAGCGACCAGAATTATTTGGTGCAGCATTACCAGCAGTAGGAGTAATGGATATGTTGCGCTTTCATAAGTTTACTATTGGCTGGGCTTGGGCTGCTGAATATGGCTGTGCGGAAAACCCCGAAGAATTTAAAACCCTTTATGCTTACTCCCCATTGCACAATTTGAAATCAGGGACAACTTACCCAGCCACTTTAATTACTACCGCAGATCATGATGATAGGGTAGTCCCTGCCCATAGTTTTAAATTTGCAGCAACTTTACAAGAAACCCATGCGGGTGAAGCACCTGTGCTAATTAGAATTGAAACCAAAGCTGGACATGGTGCAGGTAAACCCACTACCAAAATTATTGAGGAAGCAGCAGATAAGTGGGCGTTTTTAGTCCGTGTCTTAGGGGTGTAGGAATTATTTGAGTTGAAAGCAAGTGATATTGCTATCAGCTTTCAAAGCTGATGATACAGCAAATAGCAAATCAATAAAGTACAAATTGGGGTGGGCTAGACAGCTTGCCCTTTTTTACCTTAAAATTATCAAATATGCGGTAATTATGTAGCTAAATTTATCAGCCTGAAATTAGCGGTTGTTTATAGTTCTGGTGCAATTTCTTGTTTTACTTTTCGTTACTACTATAGTAGTATACTAAGGTGAGAGTCACGTAATTAAAACGGCTGTTCAATTCCTCACAATTCCCACTTGAAAACTCAAGTTACTTAAGCAATTGAGACTCTATCGTTCCCTTTATGCAAAACAAGATTTATAGTAGGTTGGGTTGAGGAATAAAACCCAACCAATATTTGAAAGTGTTGGGTTTCACTCCGTTCAACCCAACCTACAAAAATTAAATTAATATTATTTATCACAAGGGGATCGGTAGAACCGTAATTGACAAAAAAATGAAAAAATAAAAGCACTTTAAATATTTAGTATTAATATGATGAAAAGAAATTACACAACTAAAATTATCAACTGTTTACTGATAGCAATTCTTTTAAATTTGATAGATGTAACATCGCTTAATTCAAGTAATGTCAGTCAAGCACAAACTCGACAAACTCGCCAAACAGAAGCAGATAAACTCCGCTCATTGGCAATCAAATATTATGAAAATAATCAGATTCAACAAGCACTATCTACATTACAGAAAGAATTAAAACTCCATCGTCAAAAGAGAGATTCTCTCAAGGAAATCTCAACCTTAAACTTTATAGCTATAGTGTATGACAAGCAGGGAAAATATCCCCAAGCAATGGAATATTTACAAGTGGCACTGACAACGCTGCAAAAAGCCAATATTACTACTGAGATTAAACCTAGTATAGAACGCGAAATTCTTGTTGGCATGGGGATTGTTTATGCCAATCTAGGAAAGTATGATCAATCTTTAGAAATTGCCAGGAAAATTAAATTAATTAATACTAATCAGATTTACAGCCTTGGGTCTGAGAAAGTGCAACCTAACAATACATCTAGCCTAACACAATCAGCATCAAATCTTAAAGCAGATGCTGATACGCTTTACGGCATTGCTGTTCTTCAATATCAACGCGGTAAAGTTAAGGAAGCATTAGGTACTGCTGAAGCTGTTTTAAAAATGCGTGTGACGGCTCAAGATAAAGTGGGAGAAAGGGAAGTTTCTATTTTTATCAATACCCTTCGTCAACAACTGAAGTCACGCATTTAAGCGATGAAGTAAAAATTGAAAATCAAAACTCAGACACCAGGCGGCTTTCATTTCTGATTCCTGTGTTCTGCTGTAACTCAAATCTCGTACTTTTCTTCACTAAAATTAAAAAATGCGGATGGCGAGACTCGAACTCGCAAGGCAAAGCCACACGCACCTCAAGCGTGCGCGTATACCAATTCCGCCACATCCGCATAGGTTATTGAGATTTCTAATATAACATAAAACAAAACTGGTGAGCAACTATTTTCCTAATTTTCTGCAAAAATTTTTTGATGGTTGGGCAACTCCTGTCAAAATTTGCAGTAATGTGACAGCTTTATGTCAATAGGATAGGAGACAATGACGATCTACATGGTACTGATATCGAAGCTAGAAAATGAAGTTTGACAAAATATTAATTGCTAATCGAGGGGAGATAGCTCTGCGTATTCTTCGCGCCTGTGAGGAGATGGGAATTGCTACAGTGGCTATTCACTCTACTGTTGACCGGAATGCGCTGCATGTGCAGTTGGCTGATGAGGCGGTATGTATTGGTGAAGCTGCTAGTAGTAAGAGTTATTTGAATATTCCTAACATTATTGCAGCAGCACTAACAAGAGGCGCAACAGCCATTCATCCTGGTTATGGCTTTTTGGCGGAAAATGCCCGATTTGCGGAAATTTGTGCAGACCATCACTTAGCTTTTATTGGCCCTAGTCCAGAATCTATCCGCTTGATGGGGGATAAGTCCACAGCTAAGGAAACAATGCAAAAGGCGGGTGTACCGACAGTTCCGGGTAGTGATGGGCTGGTGGAAACTGAGCAAGAAGGGTTAGCGATCGCCAAAAAAATTGGTTATCCTGTGATGATTAAAGCCACTGCTGGCGGTGGTGGTCGAGGAATGCGGCTAGTACGTTCCGAAGATGAATTTGTCAAACTGTTTCTAGCTGCCCAAGGAGAAGCAGGGGCAGCATTTGGGAATTCTGGGGTTTATATAGAAAAATTTATTGAGCGTCCGCGTCACATTGAGTTTCAGATTTTGGCGGACAATTACGGCAATGTGATCCACTTAGGTGAAAGAGACTGTTCTATCCAGCGTCGTAACCAAAAATTACTGGAAGAAGCACCAAGCCCCGCTTTAGATCCAGAACTGAGGGAAAAAATGGGACTAGCGGCGGTTAAAGCTGCTCAATTTATCAACTATAGCGGTGCTGGGACGATCGAATTTTTATTGGATCGATCGGGACATTTCTATTTTATGGAAATGAACACCCGGATACAGGTAGAGCATCCAGTTACCGAAATGATTACGGGTGTAGATTTAGTAGTAGAGCAAATCCGTGTAGCGCAAGGGGAAAGGCTCAGACTGAATCAAGAGCAAGTAGTTTTACGGGGACATGCGATCGAATGTCGAATTAACGCTGAAGACCCCGACCATGATTTTCGCCCCGCCCCTGGTAGAATTAGCGGTTATCTTCCCCCTGGTGGCCCTGGTGTGCGGATCGATTCCCATGTCTACACCGATTATCAAATTCCCCCCTACTACGACTCTTTGATTGGTAAATTAATCGTTTGGGGGCCAGACCGAACCACCGCCATTAACCGAATGAAACGGGCTTTGAGGGAATGCGCTATCACCGGACTACCCACCACCATTAGTTTTCATCAAAGAATTATGGAAGCACCCCAATTTTTGCAGGGTAATGTTTACACTAGCTTTGTCCAGGATTTGAACAATTCCGGGAAATAGGGACTGGGGACTGGGGACTGGGGACTGGGGACTGGGGACTGGTAACAAAAAAATAATTCTTACCTAATACCCAATCACCAATACCCAATCACCAATACCCAATCACCCACGAGATAACATGGTCAGCAGCCCTTGTTGACCGAGCAAAAGTTCCCGTACTAGGCTAAAAATACCCACCCAGATGATCGGGGTGATATCAACGCCACCAATGGGCTGAATTAGTTTTCGTGATGATGCTAAAAAGGGTTCTGTCGGCCAAGCAATCAAATTCCAAGGCAAGCGGTTGAGATCCACTTGAGGATACCAAGTGAGGATGATCCGAAAAATAAATAAAAATGTCATCAGTCCCAAAAAGGGGCCAAGAATCCAAGCAGTGAGGTTAACACCAGTCATTGGTTTGAGCTACTATTCTTTAATCAGTTAAACAAAGCCAGTCAATCAGCAAAAAATTAAGCTTTGTTAAGCATTGTCTCTCTAATTTTAACTAAATCTGCCATTTCTTCTGACAGCAAAACAGCAAAGTCACTGAACAAATACAGTCCAAATAGCCATTACCAGGCTTAACATCTTCTGGTCAATGGCTTCTCAAGAAACAGGTAGACTATTAAAATTAGTGTGAAGTGTGTAAAAAAAGGTTGAGAACTATGACACCCGCTTTAGCAAATTTTCTTTGGAGTCTGGTTTGGGGAGCTGTAATTGTGGTTATCCCTGCTACTGTTGCCCTGATTTTTATCAGCCAGAAAGATAAAATCCAACGTTATTAATACTTGATGGAGTTGGTTTCCCCCTCTCCAGCAATCGTCTATCAGCTATATCCTTCTCGATTAGGGGCGGGTATAGCTGATAGATTTGGAGTTTTTGAGGTTTAAAGCAGATAGTTGTGGCTACTCCTTTGGCAAAAGCCTGGGAGTCTCAATAATATGGAGATTAGTTAGAGTAGTGTTTTTAGGTGTAAATCGTTAACATAGATTTGATATTGGGAAAAAAACAATGATAAATTCTGGGCTGATCTCAGCCAGTGTTCTGGCTCAAGTAGTTTTTGGGGCAAACCCAGCCAGTATTTTAGGAATTTTCCTGGCTGTGGCTGGGGCAGCACTATATTTTCTCCGTTCCGTACGTCCAGAACTGTCGCGGGATCAAGATATCTTTTTTGCGGCGGTGGGTCTACTATGTGGTTTTATTTTAATTTTCCAAGGCTGGCGATTAGACCCAATTTTACAATTTGGTCAATTGCTATTGGTGGGTACAACAGTATTTTTTGCGGTAGAAAGTATTCGTTTACGGGGTATTGCCACACAACAAGCTAAACGGAATACACCAATTGTAGATGAAGAGCGACCAGTGAGCGATCGCTACGGCTACACCTCTCGCAGAAAACCCTATGAAGCGGAAATGGATGCAGACCTAGAACCGCTACCCTACTACGAAGAAGAGGAAGAAGAAGAACGTCCCCCACGTCGGCGTATTCCTGCTAGTAGAGAAGAACGTCCCCGTGAGTCCCGTAACAACTACTACGAAGACCAACCACCCCGTCGTTCTGAAAGTCGCAACCGCGAAAAACCGGAAACAACTGAAAAAAAACGCCGTTCCAGTTCTAACCGTCCGATAAGTCGCTCCAGTGAAAGCTATGAAAATGAAAGCTGGGGTTCACCTACCAGAGAAACTGATAGTTGGGGAAAATCAGAGGAAGAGGTTAGAAAGCCACCCCGGCGGAATAATAACCGCCCCCCAAGAACAGAAACCCCGGAGGATGAAGTAGCACCCAGACCAAGAAAACGCCGTCCACCAGTAGATTCTACTAACCGAGAACGGCAAGAAGATGAAGCGATTCCCACTGATTATGTACCATACAACCCCATAGAAAAACCCGATCAGCCAGATAATCCTAGTAATTTTGATGATGATTTTTAGATAATCTGTAAAATATGTGGGGTGGTTAGTCTCATAGGGAATAGAAAAAAGTCGATGTGAAAACATTTACACATAAATTATGGCTCCAAAAATCTATACATTGGAGCCTTGTTTTTGGTCTGACCAGTCTATTAGTATCTTGTGGTTCTGGCAATCTTCCCATCGGGTCTACTTCTGTTAACACTCGCTACACCGAAGAACAACCGGCTTTAAGTGGCAATGGGCGTTTTTTAGCCTTTATTTCTAATCGCAATGGTAGACAGCAATTATTACTCTATGACTTAGAAGCCCGAAATTTTATTTCTACACCAGGCTTAAGCCGCCCAGATACAATCGTGGAAAGCCCCAGCCTCAGCTACACAGGACGTTTTATTTGTTACCTCATCAGTGAGCAAGGCAGACCTGTCATAGCATTGTACGATCGCGCCACCCAACAACCGCAAATCATGACACCCGTTTATCGTGGTTTGGTGAAAAATCCTCAGATTAGCCCTGATGGACGCTACATTGTCTTTGAATCATCTTCCCGTGGCCAATGGGATATAGAAGTTCTGGACAGAGGCCCCACCGTAGAGTTAGATATTCCTAATGGTACAACTGTTACACCACCGCCGCAGTAGGAGATGGGGAGATAGGGAGAGGGGAGATGGGGAGATGGGGAGATGGGGAGATGGGGAGATGGGGAGATGGGGAGATGGGGAGATGGGGAGAAAATAATTAGTGACTAATGACCAATGACGAAAAACTCAACTTTAGTCTTTATATCTATATTATGTTCTAGTTTATTAACGGGATGTTTTGGCTATCCGCGTCTGTTAAATTATCCATTTGATCCAGGGGGGCGGGGTCTCAACAGTTTGTCCACAGAAGCCAATCCCCAAATTTCTGGTAGATATATTGTCTTTACTAGCGATCGCCGGGGTAGCCAAGATGTGTATATGTTCGATCGCGTGACTAATAATTTAGTAGATTTACCGGGTTTAAATTCCTTTGATGCGATCGCCGATCATCCTGCGGTGTCTGAAGATGGACGCTTGATTGTCTTTGCTGTTAGTCGTCAGGGCAGATCCGCAATTTTTCTCTATGACCGAGAAACACGCCAATCACGCAATTTCACTAACGACCTACAAGCAGAAGTGCGAAACCCAACAATTAGCGCTGATGGTAACAGGATTGCTTTTGAGTACAGTAATAACGGGCAATGGGATATTTTAATGTACGATCGGTTCGGGCAAAGGCTGAACCTTCCGTAGGGACTGGGGACTGGGAAATGCTTCTTACCCAATACCCAATACCCAATACCCAATACCCTAGCCCTCTATTTCTTGAACAGCCTCAATCAGCGATCGCACTTCCTCCACTCCCTCAGATGCTTCAAAGGTGAGGGGGAACTTACCCCGGACAATCATTCTTAAACCCAGAGGTGCAAGACTCAGTAGTCCCTGGAGATCCCGAAAATAATTACCAACCACCTGTAAACCAAATTGGCGTTCATCAATCCAACCGCCTTTTTTGACTAGCTCAATTAATACTTTGCGGTGCCGAATAGAACGACTATCACTTGCTTGTTTACGGTCAAGAATTTCCTGTTTAATTTTAGTGATTTGTTCTAATGGTGCTACTTCCATGGGACAAACTGAGTCGCAGTAAAAACAGCGAGTACAACCCCATACCCCTTTTGTCCCTTGATGATAATTTTCTAAGCGATTTTCTGTGTTACTATCTCGTGAATCAGCCACCATTCGATAGGCTTTAGCTAGTGCATGTGGGCCAACAAAATCAGGGTTAACTTCACGAGCATTACATTCAGAGTAACAAGCACCACACATAATACAATTACCAGTTTGATCTAAGAGCGATCGCTCCTGTGGCGTTTGTAAAAATTCTCTTTCTGGTACTTGTCGTGCTGCTGTACTCACATAAGGAGCCACAGCCTCTAAATTATTCCAAAAACTGCTCATATCTACTACTAAATCTTTAATCACAGGCATATTTCCCATAGGGGCTACCGTGATTTCTGGAAGATGATCAGTGGGTGATATTTGTTGTAATCTCGCTAGTTCACTGCCAACATTTTCTTTACAAGCTAAAGCAGAACGGCCATTAATTCGCATCGCACAGCTGCCACAAATGGTATTACGGCAATTTTTGCGAAATGCTAAACTCCCATCTTGTTCCCACTTAATCCTATTTAGACAATCTAAGATTGTATTGGCTGGTTCTACCTGCAAAACGTAAGTTTGTACTACTGGGGTAGAATTATTTTGCTGACGTGTAATTTTAAAAATAACTTCCATTATTACCAACCTAAGTCTTACAATTTTTCTACTTGTCTACGAAATCATAAACTTAGCCAGTCCCTATGAAAAAGTTTTACCACCAAGCATGAAAAAGGTTTCTTTCCCTACATCCCATATCTCAAACCCTCTTTCCAGTCAGATGGTTGTGAAAAATGAGCTATACTTTTGTTGCTCTTACTTCTAGGGGCTGCTAATAGGCTGATTCTTAAATAGCTGATGATGCCAATTTCAGGATAGCCATTAAAATTTTAGTTGTGGCAGCCCATGAGATAATATTTTGCTACCAACGCGATTCCAACTGTTACCACTAATCAGGACTTGGCATTTAATCAACCTGTTGAAGCAGTGGCAATAAAAATTTTTCACTGCTAGGCAGCAACAAATCTTATTTACTTGTACCTCTTGATCAGTCAAGAGGCGAAAGAGTTAAGGCAACAGGGAAAACCCCACCCATATACTCAGCCGTGTACAAGTTTCATTAAGACTGCCTCCTGCCGGAAATCAACTTTGGGCTATGATTACATCTTAATGTCAACTAAAGTCAAGTCCTAGCGGGAAAAATTATTTCAGCAGTAACAGTCTTGGCAGAACAAGGCAGGAGTCAGAATTCAGAATTTAGAATGCAAATTGACCAAGAATTCAGAATTCAGGTTTGAAAACACTAATTCTTGGTTCCTGAGTCTAGAGTCCTGACTCCTTAATTGTTAAATTTTTTAATTATAAGAAGTGTTAAAGGCAATGACCATCATCTGCTAATGGCTATCAAACAGGCGATAGATGTGATAGATTTATTCTTCCTATAGACAGACGTGGAGAATACTTGCTCTAGCTTATTGCCTGATGGTAAGAAACAGGGTGAAAAATCTTCACAGCTTTTTTCTCCTCCCCATTAAGAAAACCGGAGATTTAACCCACTGGTCAATATAGCTCGTCCTAGTTAGATGTATATTCATAAAAGACTAGACCCAATACTGATCAGCCAATAAAGCCAAAAGAAAATCCATCCTGCTTTTTATTTCCCCAACTCCGGGGATTTAGATAAAATTTAAGCGCAACTTGTAGTTAAATTTAAACAAATATTTTGCTATTATTAGTCCATGCTAGTATTTAATATAAAATGATGAACTAACAAAACCAGTATCAAGAGCCGCACTAGTTCGGCTGCTACTGTTTTGTTGATTCGCAATCTAGAGACAAAAAAATTTATGTCTCTACTGGCAAGACAAAAGGGTGGATGTCCATAAGACCAAAATAAAAATACTATGCTGACCTCATCTTGAGATGATGAGTAGGGACAACCCTACAACTCAAGAGCAAGAAAGGCAAGCACTGAAAGTGGAAAACCTGCAATTTATTGGCTCTACGACTTTTTTGTAGTAGAACTAACCTGATTTGTAAAGGTGGATTAAATTAACACCGCTACAGGAGCGCCAAGAGAGAAAATAAATTTAATTCCCTATGGCGAATGATGGTTAAAAGTGCCGTAAAGTCACCAAAATTTATATTTGTGATTAGCAAGACCTCTAAGTCGATTGAGGATAACCACAATATAGGTGCTTATGGCTCTCATCAGCAGGATTTCACGCTTCACCCTAAAGTCTTTAGTAGCTCTATGTAGTGGCTCAATCAGCCAATACTGGCATAAGACAACTTAGTTTATCAGCTTGAGAAAGTAAGGAAAATTTGAGCATAATGACTGAAACTGCAACAGCCCCATTAACAGGAAAAGCACTGCTAGCTAAAGTAAAAGAACTTTCTAATTTACCACGCCGAGAAAGAGCAAAGCAGTGTGGTTATTACACCGTAACCAAGAATAACCAGGTGCGTGTTAATCTCACCGATTTTTATGATGCTTTGCTATCAGCTAGAGGAATTCCCCTCAGTCCAGAAGCACCAAAAGATGGTCGTGGCCGCGAACCGACATATCGGGTTAGCGTTCATCAAAACGGTCAGATTGTAATTGGTGCTACCTACACCAAAGCAATGGGACTAAAGCCTGGTGATGAATTTGAAATTCGCTTAGGTTACAAACACATTCACTTGATTCAGCTAGGTGAAAGTGATAAAAAGTTAACCTCAGTAGATGAAGTGGATGAGGAAGATTTAGAAGAAGACGAAGAAGAAGACGAAGAAGAATAAATCTCTCCTTTGTGGGGATAAGTTGAAGGTCAATACTAGATCAGCTTATCCTTGAAAAAAATGCGATCTGACCTCTTGCATGAGTCACGACTTCTAGTAGAGTCTTGATCAATAAGCAATACTCTATCTGGCTAGAAGTCAATCGTGTTTTTTTTGTCTGTTTTCTTAGCATTTTTGCAGCCATTAGGCAATACCTTACTGGTGCTTTTTCAAGATGCGCCAGCATGGCTAATTGTTGTGGCTTTTTTTATGGTCTGGGTAATTTGTTGGTGGCCATTAGCGGCGATCTTAGCGATCGTCTTAAAATGGCAACCTAACAAACCCCTCCCCCCAGAACACAAAATACCCTTATTAATCCCTCTTTATCTCTTAGCTCCCCTGATGATCTGGGGTGCTAATTTGTTGAAACTGGGGTCATTTTTTGATTATGGTTTGCTGGTCAATCTAGCTATTCTCAAGTCTTTACTATTAGGTTTTGGTTTGGGTGTGCTGGGATTAGTTGTAGTATTTACTGGACAATATTGGCTTGGTTGGTGCAATTTAGAAGTATCTCAACGATCGCTTGTGCCATCTTCCTTATTACCAATTTCCTTGGTAGCCCTGCTGGTGGGGGGAATAGAAGAATTAGTGTTTCGAGGTTTTGTGTTGACTACCTTAGAGCGGGATTTTTCTTTGTGGGTAGCAGCAATAATTACAAGTATCATCTTTGCTCTGCTACATTTAGTGTGGGAGCAAACAGAAACTATACCCCAACTGCCTGGTTTATGGCTAATGGGGATGGTGTTAGTATTGGCTAGGTTGGCTGATAAGGGGAATTTGGGTATAGCTTGGGGGCTACATACAGGTTGGGTATGGGCGATCGCACTCATTGACACCAACGGATTAATTACCTACACAGGTCAAGTCCCGGAATGGTTGACAGGTAAGTACAAAAAACCCTTAGCAGGTTTAGCTGGGATCATTTGCCTGTTAGGAACAGGGGTCATCCTGTGGTTAATTTTCCCAAAATTAAGCTGAGTGAGAAACTAATTTTTTGAGTAAATGCTTTCACAACGTTTTACCCAAGCCCTAGTTTACGCCACCGAATTACACCAAAAGCAAGTACGCAAAGGTTCAGGAGTTCCTTACATCGCCCATTTATTGGGTGTTGCGGGTATTGCTTTAGAGTATGGGGCTAACGAAGATGAGGCGATCGCTGCCCTATTACATGATGCAGTTGAAGATCAAGGTGGTGCAGTCACCAGAGAAGAAATTCGTCGTCGCTTTGGAGATAATGTCACCGCGATAGTTGACGGCTGTACAGATGCAGATACTACACCTAAACCCCCTTGGCGACAAAGAAAAGAGAATTATTTAGCCCATCTTCTCCATGCTTCCTACTCAGTCCTGCTAGTTTCTGCTGCTGATAAACTATACAATGCTCAGTCAATCCTGAAAGATTACCGGATTCAAGGCGAAGCAGTTTGGCAACGCTTCCAAGGTGGAAGAGAAGGTAGTCTTTGGTATTATCGATCGCTCGTCAGTGCTTTTAAAACAGCAGGGGAAACAAGACTGTATTACTTAATAGAAGAGTTAGAGCGAGTAGTGACTGAATTGGAAAAATTAAGTCAGAATCCAGAATCCAGAATCCAGAATCCAGAATCCAGAATCCAGAATGAGTAAAGCTGATATGATCATCATGCTTACTCCTGAGTCCTGAGTCCTAACTCCTAACTCCTAACTCCTAACTCCTGAGTCCTAACTCCTAACTCCTGAGTCCTAACTCCTGAATTCTGACTCCTAACTCCTAACTCCTAACTCCTGAGTCCTGAGTCCTAACTCCTAACTCCTGACTCCTAACTCCTAACTCCT
>DATGXQ010000132.1:0-2624 GCA_035298905.1 Nostocaceae cyanobacterium
AATGGGAGGAAGGGGGGGAATGGGAGGAGGGGGAGGAAAGGGGGGAAAGGGGAGATTGATATTTATTATTCCCTGTTCCCTGTTCCCTGTTCCCTGTTCCCTCACTACACCAGTAATTTTAAAACTCTAATCGGACTACTATATGAACACAAATAAAAGAATCGGTATTCTGACTAGCGGCGGCGATTGTCCTGGGTTAAACTGTGCGATTAGGGCTGCTGTTAGTCATGCCACACTAACCTATGGTTGGGAAGTATTGGGTATTCCTTATGCCACTCAGGGTTTACTAGAACGGCAAACTATCCCCCTCAATATACATGGTTGGGATTTACGGGGGATTGATCCTCTGTTAAATATGGGGGGAACGATTTTAGGCACAATTAATAAGGGAGATACCTTAGCCCATACTGGAGAAATGTTAGCTAGTTATGAGGCTTTGGGTTTAGATGCTTTAATTGCTATTGGTGGGGATGGTAGTTTAGCGATTCTGCATCAGTTAGCTACATTGGGAAATTGGAATTTAGTCGCTATTCCCAAAACCATCGATAATGATGTGGCACTAACGGAGCGATCGATTGGTTTTGATACGGCAGTTAATACTATAGTAGATGCTCTTAATCGTCTCACTTTTACTGCTGCAAGTCACGATCGCGTAATGATTGTGGAGGTGATGGGACGTACTGCGGGACATTTGGCTTTACATGCGGGGATCGCCGGTGGTGCAGATGTGATTTTAATTCCCGAAATCCCTTATACTATCAAGGGTTTGTGTGAGCATTTAACCCAATTGCGCGATCGCTGGCGGCGCAAGTTTGCGATTATAGTAGTGGCGGAAGGTGCTACTTTTTGTCTGGAAGATTTGGCTAGTAGTTTTAGTTGTGGTTCTCATTCCACCTCTAAATGTGGACGGGGGCAATATGTAGCGGAACAAATTGCTAGTTGTAGCTGTAATTTAATCGATACTAGGGTTTCTGTTCTAGGACATATTCAACGGGGTGGCATTCCTTCAGCTTTAGACCGACTGACAGCCACGATATTTGGTAAGACAGCAGTAGATTTTATTGCCCACAAACAATTTAATCAAATGTTAGCTTGGCGACATGGAGAGGTAGTCGGAGTACCAATTGCTGAAGTGGTGGCTCAAAGTCCCTGTTTGGTAGATCCCTATGGTTATTTGGTACAATGCGCCCATTCTTTAGGTATATATTTAGGCGAAACATTCGACATTTCCGGTAATGAATGTAGAGACGTGACCTGGAACATCTCTACAAGGGTTTCAGGTCATGTATAGTTAATTTCCAAAGAGGTCTATTAGCTTTAACGTAAGTATTCAGGTAAGAACTCAGATCCCCGACTTCTGTCCATTAGTCATAATTTATTGGCATGATCAAATAAGAAGTCGGGGATCTTACCCACCTTATATATTAAACCACCTGAATCTTTACGCTTTAACCACTAACACAGCGCAGGATTTGGTGCAAGTTTCGTAGTAGTTCCTTAGCTGTGTAGGGCTTATATAGGACTGTTTGCACTGGCAGATCATTATTAGTATTGAGACCAGTGCAAGCAATGATTCGGATTTGGGGATTAATTTTTTGTAAGGTGCGGATAGCAGTCAGTCCGTCCATTTCTGGCATCATCATATCCATCAAAATCGCGCTGATTTGTTGTCTATACTGGGCATATAGAGCGATCGCTTCAATGCCATTACTAGCAGTTAATATTTGATAATGATGATTTTCCAGAATAATTTTCGTTACCTCCCGCACTTGTGCTTCATCATCTACTATTAAAATTACCTCTCCCTTGCCGTGCAAAATTTCTATTGTATCTGTATTCTCTACTTGCTTCGCTTTCACCGCAGGTAAAAACAATTTAAATTCTGTTCCTCTTCCCACTTCACTAGAAACTGTGACAAAACCATCATGGCTTTTCATAATTCCTAACACTGTAGATAAGCCTAAACCAGTTCCCGCACCCACTTCTTTAGTAGTAAAAAATGGTTCAAAAATCCGGTCTAATATCTCTGGAGGCATACCTATACCAGTATCAGCAACCGTAATGACAATATAATTGCCGACTTTGGCTTCTAGGTGCATTTGGGTATAGGCTTCATCAATATATAAATTTTCAGCCGTAATTTTCAAATTGCCTCCCTGTGGCATCGCATCACGGGAATTTACAACTAAATTCATTAACACCTGATGCAGTTGGGTACTATCTCCAGATACAACCCAGAGGTCATCAATAATTTCTGTAGTAAATTTAATTGATTTAGGAAATGTTTGTTTAGCAATTTGAATAATTTCTCTAATTAAATGTCTGACTTGAATTTCTGTCCGTTCTCCTTTAAAGCCCCGCGCAAATGATAATACTTGTTTAACTAAATCTGCACCACGTTTAGCATTTTCTTCAATGAGCGGCAGTAATTGTTGATGGCGTTTTAAATCATTAGCAAATTTCCCTCTCAAGAGTTGAGCAGAACCTAAAATTGGGGTCAAAATATTGTTTAAATCATGAGCAATCCCACCAGCTAAAGTCCCAATACTTTCTAGGCGTTGAGTGCGGAGGAATTGGGCTTGGAGTTGTTTCTTTTCAGTAATATCGGTTTCAACTGTGAGGAT
>DATGXQ010000133.1:0-12847 GCA_035298905.1 Nostocaceae cyanobacterium
CCGACTTCTGTCCATTAGTCATAATTTATTGGCATGATCAAATAAGAAGTCGGGGATCTTACCCACCTTATGTATTAAACCACCTGAATCTTTACCTATGCTCAAATCATACTTGAGCAATTTTTAATTTTTAATTTTTAATTTTTAATTTTTAATTTTTAATTTTTAATTCCTATCAGCCTTATTTCCATAATTTTAGTAATTGTTTACCTTGTAATAGCAACTCAAACCTATTTATGTCTTTTTCTGACTCAAAAGCCGTAACTGGTATATAGTGAAATTGTCCTGCGGCTGTCAGGTAAAGCAAATAATATTCTTTTGTCTTTACTGCTTGAATTAAATGCTCAAATCTGAATTTGCTAGAACTGCCATCTTCATAATAAATAAAAAGAAAATTTTCATCAATCTCCCAGTATCTAGGGATAAAATTAGCTACTGGCATCAGCTTATTAAAATTCCAGGTAAAAGGTGCAGCCAATATAAATATAAATATGACGATTAAATAAACGCTGAGAAATCTAGTAACAGTATTAAAAGGAGCAGTAAATGAATTCATGATAATAATCAAAGGATATATAATTATCAAATTCTTCCTCTGTTTATAATATTGGAATGCGACTAATTTTCTTAGTTGCTTTTTGCTAATATTAAAAGTCTGAGTTTTGAGCAACATAACAATTTTCCTTGATGCTAGTATTTAGTCAATTCAAACAATAATAATTAATGGCTTTTACTAGATGGTGAAACTATAACAATCCTAAATCATTTATGAACTCTAACAGTTCCCTGTTAAGAGTTAAGAGTTAAGAGTTCCCTTCTCTCCACAAGTCAGTTCACAACTCAGATCGGATTGCTATACAAGTAGCAAAATATGTGCAAGAGTAGTACCACCAGAATGAACAGTAATAGTAACCTGAGTTCGGGATAAGAAAGGGGACTAGTAGTAAGCTGGGAATAACATACTTTACCCTGCACCAGTCCTTATGTTTAGTTTAGATGCATTTTTGTGTCATATAGACGATTTCTGTCAAGCTTTTGAAGCGCTCTAGACACCGAAGCCCCGTTAATTTTCGTGTCAATGTTCTGTGCGGGTTAATTGCTTATTGCCATCAACCTAAGAAACCTAGTCTTCAATTAGAGCGGCTTTTACCTTCATCCTTTAGGGTCGGAGTGTCGAGCTTTAGGGTCGGAGTGTCGAGCTTTAGGGTCGAAGCGTCGAGCTTTAGGGTTCATCGTTCATGCTTTGAGGTCGAAAAATTTCCAGCTTTAGGGTCGAAGCGTCGAGCTTTAGGGTTCAGCGTTCATGCTTTGGGGTTCAACATTCAAGCTTTAGGGTCGAAATGTCGTGCTTTAGGGTCGAAGCGTCGAGCTTTAGGGTCGAAGTTTCAAGCTTTAGGGTCGGAGTGTCGAGCTTTGGGGTGGAAATGTCGAGCTTTAGGGTTCAGCGTTCATGCTTTAGGGTGGAAGTGTCGAGATCAGAGATCCAACTTTCGTGTTCAGAGGTGAAGTTTCCGTCTTCTGAACACCAAGTTTCGTGTTCTAAGCTCCAAGTTTCCTGTTCTGAACACCAAGTTTCGTGTTCCGATGTAGAAATCAAGTGCTTATGCAGAATAAATTACTCAAACCCTGTTAAGAGTTTCCTTCCCTCATGATTGTGTAGCGCTTGTTTGCTGAGAACTACTGATATACAATTATTTCAGACGCAACGGGGCAAAAATAATTAACCTTTTTCCCTCCCGCCTCCTAAAAATATGCAAAAAATTATTAGCCAAATTTTATTACTAGGTGTGGGTATAGTTCCCTTAACAGTGCCATTGATTGCTCCAGCGAATCTGCAAGCTCAGGTTTCCCCATCTTCATCAGCAGAACAACTGTATGAGCTAGGAAAATGGCAAGCACAGCAGCAGCAGGAATATCAAAAAGCTATCCAAACTTTTCAGCAAGTGCTACCAATTGCGAGAAAAGAGCAAAACAAGAAACTGGAGGCAAATACCTTACTGGGACTGGGTGTTAGTTACAGTAATGTTGGAGAGGAAAAGTTAGCAATAGAGTCTTATAACCAAGCTTTATCTTTATTTAAAGAATTAAATGATCGATCTCGGGAAGCAACAACCCTGAATAATCTTGGTAATGTCTACTCCAATTTAGGAGAAAAGCAGAAAGCCTTGGAATACTACAACCAAGCTTTACCTCTCATCCGGGCGGTAGGCGATCGCACAAAGGAAGCAATAACCCTGATTAATCTTGGTGTTGTCTACTCCAATTTAGGAGAAAAGCAGAAAACCTTAGAATACTACAACCAAGCTTTACTTCTATTCCGGGCGGTTGGTGATCAGCGAGGAGAAGCTGCAACCCTGAATAATCTTGGTGCTGTCTACGACGATTTGGGAGAAAAGGAGAAAGCACAAGAATATTACAATCAAGCTTTATTGCTGAGAAAATAATTAGTCTCATCCTGTCGTCTCATCTCCCTATGATCCTTATTCTCGTTGCCTTTCTCGCCTTCTACGTGGCTTGGAATCTTGGTGCAAATGATGTCGCCAATGCTATGGGTACTTCCGTCGGTTCTAAGGCTGTCACCCTCAAACAAGCTTTAATTATTGCCGGAGTCCTAGAATTTACGGGTGCGGTATTATTTGGCCATCAGGTAACGGAAACTTTAGGCACAAAGATTGCTAATCCTGAGTTGTTTGTCAATGCACCCCAAACTTTAGTGATTGGGATGGTAACGGTATTATTAGCCTGTGGCATCTGGCTACAAATTGCTACTTCCCTAGCTTTACCTGTATCCTCATCTCATGCTGTAGTGGGAGCGATCGCTGGTTTTAGTTTGGTAGCTGTAGGTATCAATGCCATAGATTGGCGATCTATTGGTTTAATTACTATTGGCTGGATTTTAACACCTGTGATTAGTGCAGCGATCGCGGCTTTGTTCTACAGTGTAATCAAACGCTGGATTTTAGACCAAGATTCCCCAGTTTCCCAGCTACAAGAATGGATTCCCTGGTTGAGTGTATTGCTCTTGGGTGTGTTTGGAGTAATTGTTTTACCTCCCCTGACTCGACCCCTCAACCAATATTTACTAGCACAGTGGGGGTTAAATCTTCCCGCCCATGATATCCCCATTTTCACAGGTGCAACCGCCGCGATTGCTCTGAGTGTTTCTAGCTGGCGATACTTAAAATCTACGCCAGAAGCCACAGAAAAATTATTTGGCAGATTTCAATTATTGAGTGCTTGCTTTGTCGCCTTTGCTCATGGTTCTAATGATGTGGGAAATGTGATCGCGCCCTTAGCAGTCATAACTTATATAAATCAAACAGGCATTGTGCCTCAAAATGAAATTATCATTCCCCTGTGGATTTTAATCTTAGGAGGAGCGGGGATCGTTGCAGGGTTAGCGGTTTGGGGTAAAAAAGTTATCGCCACCATTGGCGAAAGTATTATTGCTTTACAACCCAGTAGCGGATTTTGCGCGGAAATTGCCACCGCTACCACCATCTTACTAGCTTCTCGCCTGGGTTTACCCGTTTCCACCTCCCATGCCTTAGTCGGTGGTGTAGTGGGGATAGGATTAGTCAAAGATTTAAAATCGATTAAATTTTCTACCCTCAAAGCGATCGCCTCAGCCTGGGTAATTACAGTTCCCATCAGTGCGGCCTTGAGTTCCTTAATCTTTATTATTGTCCGGATTTTCTGAATTGTGCTGGAAGTTGTTGGAAATTCTCTAAATCTTGCTTTAAATCCGAGCAAATTTTGCCAGAATTGCTGCTCATTTATTAGAATAGTGGGCAGGGGATAACATGATTTTTAGTTTTCACAGCAGAGTATTCAGCCGTAGGTCGGGTTTCTAAACCCATCCGTACAGCCATTAGCAAACTAGACTAGACTGAGTTAAGTAGAAATTTTGGCTTGTAGCAACAACCGTAAATCATCAGGTTTTGAGAATTTACTTTCTCAGCCAAACCAAAGGTATTAATTTTCTCTGCGTTAATCTCTGGCAGCTATACTGTCGGAGTGTAGGTCTGTGATGGTGAAGACTAGATAACAGGTGTGGGAAACTAGCCTACGGTACTGACTCCCCTACACCCTACCCCACACCCTAATTTTGGTGAAGTGAATTTTACTTTGCCAATTTCCAACTCAACATGACAAAATTACTGTGAACTGCGTAAGTCCTGTTAAGATTTTTATTTTAACTGGCAAAAATCAGGAAATGCATTGTATGAATGGCCAGTCAACACACGGGAAGCAGCTTTATCGTCAAGGTGTTAGAGGTTAGAAGCTAATGGGGCGATTTGAAAAGCGACCAGACAACCAGCGAGCTAAAGGCGACCTATCCAGAGCCGCAGAAAACGTCCTTTGGGATGTGGTTGATGATTTAGAAAACCTGCAAAAAAATATACTCAAGTCCCTACAGGACGATGTAAAGCGGCTAGAAGCTGAAAAAACCCGGTTAGTTAATGACATTCACAAACTGGTCGATGAAAAAGAGCAGTTACAGCAGTCACGACAAATTACTGAGCAGCAAATTTTGATTCGTCAGTTAGCGGAAGTTTTAGCCAAGCATATTTCTTCACAACTACAGTCTTCCCTCAAAGCTTTAGCGGCTCAAGCAGTAGAAAATGAGGAAAATAGAGACATTAATCTAGATTTAGTTAAATCTGCTCAAGCTGATGCAGCCAGCGAAATTAGTAAAAATGTTGGGCAAATGCTGGATCATCTGGATGATACCGTAACGATCGCCCTCAACTCCATCCAACAAGAACTGAAAAACTATCAAGGTCATTTATCTCAGCAGTTGTCGCGGATGTATGACCAACAACAGCAAGGAGAAGTCATCTTAGCGGAGTTTGTGAATCGTCTACGGGGAGAATTGGAAAAAACCAAAGATTCTAGCTACCCCAGATACACTAATTCTGGTACTCCAACCGTTTTACAAGTACCGGAAACTTATAAAAACGGTTACTCGGAAAAATCAACAGAAAGATTAATTGCTGATGCAGTTACTTTCATTCCTCAAAATTCACCCAGTAACGGCACAGAAACAGCTACTTTACTCCAGCCTCCCCAAACACCACCAGAAAAAGTCATTACCCCCCCAGCAACTAATTCTGAGCCTGTTTCTGTTCTCACTCCTGACCTAGAAGAATCTGAGTCCATAGCCAATTCTCAACCAGTTTCTGAACCTGTTTCTGTTCTCACTCCTGATCGAGAATCTTCCTCAACCACTACACCCCAAAATCAGCCATTAGAGTCCGATGCTGACCTCCAGGCTGATTTATGGGCTAATCCAACAACTAATACCACCCCCCCTCCACCTCCACCAAAGCCACAGCCAGAAGTTACTAATTACAAGAAAAGAAAGAGCAACACCACTAATTTGCCACCCTCACAAATCGGTTTGTTTTGGGTAGGGTCATCTACAGTCGTGATGGCAATGTACTATGTAGCGATTAAGTGGATTTTCCAAAAAGGTGTAGAGGGAATTGGTGGTGTAGGCATTCAACAGCTGATCCTCCCGACTTTAGGCAATATTTTCTTAATTTTGATGTTGCGGCTATTTGTAGTCGTGCCATTGATGTTACTTTTAGCACCTATAATCTATCCCCAAATTTGGCAAGATTTAAAAAACTTATTTACTTCTATTCGTGACCAGAAACATCCCCACAGTGCCAAGAATAAGCGGGTGTTGCTGTTGTCCTTACTGAGTGGTGGTTGTTTATTTTTATCGCAAGTCCTAATTTATTTTGCCCTGGGTCAAATTGTCACCACAGGAGCAGCGATCGCGCTATTCTTTATCTACCCGATCGCTAGTAGTTTGCTTAGTTGGTTGTTATTTCGTGAGCGTCTCAACTTACTGGGCAATGGAGCGATCGCCGCAATTTTCTGTGGTGTATTGTTAATTTTAGGTAGTTCCCCTATGGGTATGAGTGGTATCTCTGTTGGTAGCACTACCGCCCTGCTTTCAGGCTTCGCTTTTGCAGCTTACGTTATTCTCACCAAGCTATCTGCTAATAAAATACATCCTGTCTCTTCTACCTTAATTCAATTTACTACCATGTTGCTATTAAGCTGTATCTGCTTAATAGTACCTCTACCTAATGATTGGACTTTAGCTATTAACCCAGCTAACATTTTAGAACTAATTTTAAGTGCCTTGATGTTAGGTGTGCTAACCCTGTGCGGCTATCTATTCAATAACTTTGGATTACGCAAATTAGGCTCACCACTGGCGGCTGTGATTGGTGCAGCTTTACCAATTTTAACCGTGATTTTTGCTGGGCTAATTCTCCAAGAAAGCTTAGATATTATGCAAATTTTTGGGGTTTTATTAGTAACTCTGGGCGCAGGTGCTATAAATTGGGAAAAAATTCAAAACCAAAATCAGTCCCCTAATTCTGCTCGCTAACAGCCATAAACTTGAGAGACTTGCACAACTCGACTAACATAACTATTCAGTTAGAAAAGGTGAAAAAGTTGATCAAACAAGCAATATATTTTTTGCTCACTAAAGTTTGACTTCTGGCACTAGCTTGGTAGAGATACAGCAGGGAACAGGGAACAGGGAACAGGGAACAGAGTTGAAACTCTTTTAGCATCAGGCTTTGTTATTAACTTCTGTACTTCATTTACCCCAAATGTGCTGTATGAAACGGCTACTTAATCATTCATTGTTGAGATGTAGCGTCTAATATTCAATTGGTAGGCTGGGTCTGTGTAGTTTTGAGGGCAAAAGGTATACTTTCTACCCCTAAACTGACTTAATCAAAGCAATCAAAGCAATATTTTATTCAAACCTGAAAGGATGGTTGTGATTAAGAGTTTAGAGAGTCTTAAGTCTAATTTAGAAATACTTCGAGTCAAGTAATATTCAGACTCTCTGTCTGATCAAGGCACGAAAAAAACTGGTAACTCACGGTAATCAATGACTTAAATTATCTACAACTTTGTCGTTGTCGATAATTGGCTGGTCAAAAGTAAAAGGTTTATTAGTTAGTGCTTCCTTGGGGAATTTGCTGTTAGTTTGGACGTGTAAGCCTGGTAATAGACCAATTTTCAGTTCTTTGCTCTCTTTAGAAGTAGGCACTAAAGTGACTTTCAATTCATTGAGAACTCGTTGCTGCTCTTTAACAATTTGAGTTAGTTCGTTCAGTTGTTGAGTGTGTAATTCATCCAATTTTTCATGAAGTAGTTCTATATTTCTTCCAGCCCGGAGATTCACTTGGTGGTCTATTTCCGCATTTCTGCGATCGGTATCAGATTGACGATTCTGACTCATCAAGACAACAGGAGCAGTATAGGCTGAAGCGAAAGAAAACACTAAGTTGAGCATCATAAATGGGGACTCATCCCAGTGAGGAACTCCTGGCATAGAGTTAAGACCTACCCACCCCGCTAAAATAACACTTTGACCAATGAGAAATCCCCAAGAACCCACTTGTGCTGCTAATTTATCTGCAAGGATCTGTCCGCGCGTTAATGGTTGAGTTGATGGGTCATCATTTGTTGGTTGCTGTACAATATGGTTCTTTTGAATTACTTTTGTATCAACACTGTCGGATAATGTTTTATTTACTGGTTTCATATTGCACCTGTTTGTGTTGTTTACATCTGTGTTTAACCTGATGAATCTTAATTTACGCTGCTAAAAAGATAAGAGCAAATACTCTTTCTTTTTAAAACGATAGATAAAAGTTATTGTTACAGCAACTTGTAACTTAGCATTGTAGCGACTGCTGCTAAGTATCTTTTCTACCCGCTTTCTGCATGTTAAAAATACATTATTTGACTAAGAATATATTCTGACTAAAATTTCTGTAGCAATGTATATTTACTCCATCTTTATTGAGACCAAATAAGGAAAATTTGGGTAAAATTATGGAAATATTAGTTTTAGTTCAGTCAAATTGGCACTATTTATAAAACCTGTAGTAATATTATTAGTAAGTATAAGTGTGTAAAATTTATGAAATTTAGTTTGCTACTAAAAACACTGACTGCTACCGCTATATTGGCATTTACTGCCTCCTCTGCTCAAGCAGCAAGTTTTACATTGACAGGAACAGTGCGGGATTTTAAGGACACTCATCCAGATTTTGAAATACTTCGTAAAGGCAAAGTAGGTGGTCTTGATACTGGTATTGTTAATACATTGTTAGGTGCAGACGGAAAACCAGTTTATGCTGGCTTGGCTGGCAACCCAACTACTTCTGGTAAAGCTAATTTTGACCAGTGGTATCGTGATGTTCCCGGTGTCAACACCAGCAAGCAATATAACATTACGCTGCAAGACCCAGACAAGGATGGAACTTTCACCTATGCCAGCAGTTCTTTCTTTCCTATCGATAATGAACTATTTGGCAATCAAGGCCGTCCACACAACTACCACTTCACCTATGAGATAAATTCTAAGTTTACCTATAAAGGTAACGAATTTTTCACATTTACAGGTGATGATGATGTATGGGTGTTTATTGACGGTAAATTAGCTATCGATTTAGGTGGAGTTCATCCAGCACTCTCAAGAAGCGTAAATCTTAATACTTTAGGCTTGACTGTTGGAAAAACATACAACTTAGACTTTTTCTTTGCAGAAAGACAAACGGTAGGATCAAACTTACGCATTGACACTAATGTTGATCTCCGGACAAAAGGCGTTCCAGAACCAGCTGCTATCAGTCTGTTCAGCCTTGCTTTTCTAGGGGCAGGTTTCACACAGTCTCGTCGTAGACAATTAGCTAAAGTGTAACCGGATAAAATCTAATTCAATTATTATTGAGTTTTAACTCTATACTGCTTCTCACCTTAGCTCAATTGAGGTGAGAATTATTTTTTTTGGAAAATCTAGTTGAAAATTGGTAACGGTTATCAATAGAAGTCAGAAGTCAGAAGTCAGAAGTCAGAAGTCAGAAGTCAGAAGTCAGAAGTCAGAAGTTAGAAGAATTTTAGATTTTAGGTAAGGATTCAGAATCGAGAATACAGAATCCAGAATGAATAATACTTCTAGGAATGGTGGTGATAGTCTTCACAAAATATCGAGCGTTTCAATTCTTAATTTGACAACTATTCTGATTTCTGACGATTTTAGATTAAACTGCTGTAAATGCTGATACTTGAGCATGTATTTTCGGAAATGTTTCTAACTAAAACTGGTAATATATTTTGCCAGAAATGAGCATGAATCAGCCAATTAATATTAGATATTGTATTAATTAAATGAGGTTTACATAGCTAATGAGTCAGCTAAATAACCCTCAGCGATTATGAAAATCAAGGAAATTTCTATCATGTCTCATCAATTATTTACTGAACTATCTCTAGAGCAACAAGAAATTGTATCTGGTGGTGGTAAAGTCATTGATTACATTGATACCGAGTTCAATCAATCATCGGAATCCTTAAACGTTAATAAATCTTCCACTGCTGCTGGTGATTGCGTTAGTCAGGCATATGTTGTTAATCAAGTGAATACCTCCGCATCAAAAAAATTCATCAATCCTCCCAAAACACGCAATTCACACCTTTGTAGTTTTTGACTTGGTTCACCATTCTAAATCCCAAGAGACAACCTCTTTTTTACCCTAAAGAATAGAAGTCTCAGCTACTATAAAAAAGTCCGCATAAGCGGACTCATAAAATAAAGAGTAATACCAATTTAAAATTCAAAATAGCTTGCGGCAAGGCTTACGCCAACAAAATTCAAAATTGCAGCAAATTTCAGGTAAATGAGGTACTTCAATTTTGGATTTGGGATTGTGGATTTTAGATTGTTTAAGCCAAAATATAGTATCTAAAATGCTTCTGACTCATAGTTCTATTCAATCCAAAATCTAAAATCTAAAATCTAAAATTTTTCTGTTTCCTGTTAAGAGTTCCCTGTTCCCTGCTGTATTTGAGAAGTTGAAGAGTAAACTTATACTAATTTTGAGAATATATAGCCATTCCGGCTGAAGTGAAGTACAGTCAATCCCTTAATTTACAAGCTTTACAGCCTTTTTAATGTACCTCATCTGACAGGGAAACGCTGTAAGCCCAATTGGGGGATTTAATGACAATTTTGCCGTCGAGGCTGGTACAAATGCCGTAGTGAATCGATACAAGGTCATGGAAAGGAACTTTACTGGCGAGTAGTAGGCTTTCCGTTAGAGCAATTGTTAGTGTTGGTTGGTTAATCTTATTTACTGGTTTGTCTAGCAGGATGTCATCTTCGGGTGGTGGGTAGGGGTTGTCATGGTGGGGTTTATTTGGCGAATCAGTATCATGTAGAGACGTTGCCTAGAACGCCTCCACGAATTTAAAAGGGTTAATCTTCTGGATCTAAATCCTCTTCTGTGATGGTTTGTTGGGGGATGGCGGCAATAATTGCGTCGATGACTTTGGAAACTGGTAAAATTTCGATGTTCAATTCTGGGAATTTCTGCCCTTTGGGAACTATGGCGCGTTTAAATCCCAGTTTAGCGGCTTCTTTGAGTCTCAGTTCCATTTGGGAGACGGGACGGACTTGTCCACCTAAGCCGACTTCTCCTATTAATACTGTACCAGGATCTACAACGCGATCGCGGAAACTGGCTACAATGGCGATCGCTATTCCTAAATCTACAGCCGGTTCTTCTACGTTCAACCCCCCAGCTGAAGCTACGTAGGAATCTAATTTGGACATGGGTATACCTACCCGTTTCTCTAATACGGCTAAAATTTGTACTAAACGGTTATAGTCTATCCCTGTGCCGGAACGTCGCGGTGAGGGGTAGCTGGTGGGACTGACAAGGGCTTGTAATTCTACAACAATGGGACGTGTACCTTCACAGGCTACCACAATGGCTGTACCTGGGGCGGGGTCATCCCGATTACCTAAAAACAGTTCTGACGGGTTGGGTACTTCTCGCAATCCATGAGATACCATTTCAAAGATACCAATTTCATGGGTAGCACCGAAACGATTTTTTACAGTTCTTAATAATCTGTGGGAAGCAAAGCGATCGCCTTCAAAGTATAATACCGTATCTACTAAATGTTCTAATACTTTCGGCCCGGCGATCGCTCCTTCTTTGGTCACATGGCCGACAATCAGCATGGTAATATCTTCGTGCTTGGCCACTTTCATTAATGCGGCTGTACATTCCCGTACTTGTGCCACAGAACCCGGTGCAGAGGTTAAGCCAGGAAAAAAGACGGTTTGAATACTATCAATTACGGCAACATTCGGTTTAAGAGAATCAATTTCTCGCAGAATTTCTTCTAAGTCCGTTTCTGGTAAAATATATAAATCCGCACCGACTGCTTCAGCGTTAATGTTGGCGGCGGTATCTTCTTCTAGACTATCTTCTGCGGGGGTATCTTCCTCTACTGACAATAACTGAACTTTGGGGACTTCCTCTGTCTCTTCTTCCATCGCATGGCCAGATTTGGATACTCCTAACCGGGAAGCTCTTAATTTTACCTGTTGTCCCGATTCTTCCCCAGAGATGTATAAAATCCGGTATCTTTGGGCTAATTGATTGGACACTTGGAGTAATAAAGTAGATTTACCAATGCCTGGATCACCGCCTATTAGCACCATTGAACCAGGAACTACACCACCACCTAATACTCGGTCTAATTCCCCATAACCAGATTCCCAGCGAGTTACTTGGCGATCGCTAATTTGATCAAATTTGAGCGAATATCTCGGTTTAGCTGGTTTTGTAGATGTTTTGACATTACCACTTGCAGCGTGCCAGTTACCCACTCCCCCCCGGCTAGGAATTTCTACGGTTGAAGGTGGCGCAATCTGTTCTTCTAAAGAATTGTATGTACCACAGTTTGGACATTTCCCAAACCATTGGGTAGATTCTGCTGCACATTCGTTACAAATGTAAATAGTTTTCTGCTTTGCCATTCGTAAAATTAGTTCAATAATCTTAATTCTTTCTTAAATTTGAGACTTAAGGAAATTTCAATATTGTTAGTCCCAAAAGCTTTTTTCCAATAATTGAGAGAATGATATCTTAATATTATGGTATTAAAAATTAATCATGAAAAATTTTAGTTAAGGAGCATTGAGAAACTTGGAAAGTCATAAAGAAAAAATCCTGGTAGTAGACGACGAAGCCAGTATTCGCCGGATTTTAGAGACTCGCCTTTCCATGATTGGCTACGATGTAGTAACTGCTGGAGATGGAGAAGAAGCTTTAGAAACATTTCGCAAAGCTGATCCTGACCTGGTAGTTTTAGATGTAATGATGCCTAAGCTTGATGGTTATGGTGTTTGTCAAGAATTACGAAAGGAATCAGATGTCCCCATCATTATGTTAACAGCCTTGGGTGATGTGGCCGATCGCATCACTGGGTTAGAATTGGGAGCTGATGACTATGTGGTTAAGCCATTCTCCCCCAAAGAACTAGAAGCACGCATTCGCTCAGTTTTACGCCGTGTAGACAAAACCGGTGCATCGGGCATTCCTAGTTCTGGCGTGATTCATGTTGCTAACATCAAAATCGATACCAATAAACGCCAAGTTTACAAAGGTGATGAGCGCATCCGCCTCACAGGAATGGAGTTTAGCCTGTTAGAACTATTAGTCAGTCGTTCTGGTGAAGCTTTTTCCCGTTCCGAAATTTTGCAAGAAGTTTGGGGATATACTCCTGAACGCCATGTAGATACTCGTGTGGTAGACGTACATATCTCCCGTCTCCGAGCAAAATTAGAAGATGACCCCAGCAACCCAGAACTAATCCTGACTGCTCGCGGTACAGGTTATTTATTCCAGAGAATTATTGAACCCGGAGAAGAGTAGACAGAAAGGGGAGACGCGGGGAGGGGAGGACAGGTCGAGGGGAGAAAAAAATCAAATTTACCCCATAC
>DATGXQ010000134.1:0-2910 GCA_035298905.1 Nostocaceae cyanobacterium
GTATAAGTAATCATGCAGAATAAATTACACAACTTCTTTCCCTGTTCCCTGTTAAGAGTTCCCTGTTCCCTCTCTCCATGTAGGAATTTAATTTTGCACGACTACTTAAAACAGGATTTGGTATAAAATCCTATATTCCCAATTTTGAATTTTGTTGGCGAAGCCTTGCCGAAGGCTATTTTGAATTTTTAATTGCTATAACCCCTTTTCGCCGGCGAGGAGGGGTATTTTAGTAGCGTTTATGAGTTATGATTTTGGGTAATAACCGCTAAAGTGATGTAATTAATCTTTCTAATATAATGACTTCTAGTTCACTTCCGGCTAACCCGTTTGTGGCTGCGGGAATAATTGAAGATTTGCGGCTGTTTGTAGGACGTGAGGATGAGTTACGCCAAATTATCTCACGGATGGAGGGCGCACAGCCAACGAGTATCAATATTTATGGAGAGAAACGCATTGGTAAATCTTCTTTGCTGTATCACTTCTTTTTGACTTGGGAATATCGAGTGCAAAGCCCTAGCCGCTATGTGGTGATTTACTTAAGTTTACAAAATGTGCAATGTCAGACAGAAAATCAATTTTATCAGGCTATTGCTGATGAGTTGCTAAAGTCTGCGACGGTGGTGAATAACTCGGCTTTGAGTCAAGTTTTGCAGGTGACACCATTGGATAGGGGGAAGTTTTCCGATGCGGTGCGGGAGTGGAAAAAATTGGGTGTTTTACCTGTGTTGTGTTTGGATGATTTTAAAACCCTGTTTGAGAATAAGACTGAGTTTAATAATGGATTTTATGATAATTTGCGATCATTAATGAATAGTAATAGTTTGATGCTAGTAATAGCTACAAACAAAGTATTAGATTTTTATATTGATAAAAATCAACTAACTTCTCCTTTTTCCAATTTGTTTCACATGATTAAATTGGGCGAACTGAAAAAGGATGAGGTAGAAGACTTGTTACGCTTACCAGCCAGTACTGTGCATAATACTTTGGCTGTGTTGAGTTTGGATGAACAGCGTTTATGTCAGCAGTTAGCGGGAAGTCATCCGTTTTTACTTCAGTTAGCTGGGAGTTTGGCTTGTGAAGCGCGTCAGCTGGGACATGATGAAAATTGGGTAAAAAAACGCTTTGCGGCGGAGATGCGGCGTTTACCGTCTCGATGGAATCGGAAAAACTGGCGACAGTTGCGCTGGTGGGTGTGGGAGTTACCTGTGCAGTTGGGGAAGATAACTAAGTTTGCTGGTACAAGTGTAGATGGAGTAAGTAGTTGGATTATTGGTTTAGTGATCATGTTGATGTTGATTTTGGTGATATTAGGAATTTCACGTAGAAATGATTTATGCTATTTTATACGAAAAATTCTGGAAATAAAGTATTTATAGAAATTTAGATGTATACAATTTTTAGTCACAAATAGCTAATTTTTTGATTTTTTAACTTCTCATAACCAACTTTGTTTAGTTAATTATAAACATTGAGCCATGACCATTCAACCTAATTATAACTCTCCTTTTATAGCTGGTTCTATGATTACTGATACTAGCCTTTTTATAGGTCGCACAAAAGAATTAGATAAAGTTACCCAGCTTATGAAGAGGCAGAAGCCTATGAGCGTAAATATTTTTGGTTCGGAGAAAATCGGTAAATCTTCTTTACTATATCACTTTTCGCAAACACGAAATGACCAAGAATATATCATAGTCTATATTAATCTCCAACAAGCTGGCTGTAATAGCGAATCTGGTCTTTATCAAGAATTAGTTCGAGAATGGCAAGATTCACCAGATATACAAAATCGAACTGCGGTGCAACACTTATTACAGAATATTTCACCATTACCCAATATTGCACTCGATAGAAGTAAATTTTCTGAACTCATCAGGCAATCTAAAAGACAAGGAGTAAAATTTGTTATATGCCTAGATGAATTTGAAGCATTATTTAACTATCCTGATGAATTTAACCAAGGTTTTTATGGTAACTTATATTCCTTAATACTTAAAGATGATTTGATGTTATTGGTAGCTTCAAAAAAACCACTTAGTCTTTATAAAACTTATTTAAAAGATCAGTTCTACAAAATGTTTGAAACTGTAAAATTGAGTAATCTAACCAATAGAGAAGTTGATGAGTTATTACAATTACCAGCTAGAGTAGGAAAAAATTCTCCACCTCCTGTTTTAAAAGATAATGAACAAAGTGAGGCTAAAAAATGGGGAGGAAAACATCCTTATCTATTGCAATTAGCAGCTATATACATTTATGAAGCTAGATATCAAGGGCAATATGCTTTTACAATAGCAAGGGCGGAATTTAATCGTAAAGCTATACAGGTTTTCTGGTCTAAAATAGTTAATTCTCAAGGATTTAGCATAATTTGGTTAGTATTAAGAGGGTTATTTTGGGATTTACCAATTAAAATAGGGAATATAGGTGCTTTGATTGGGTTAACTTTAGATGAGTTTAAAAGCTGGATTATGGGTATGATGGTTTTGATGGTGCTTTTTTCAGGTCTATTTAGAATAATAACTTTGCCAGTTGTATTAGATTGGCTACAAAAAATTGTTAAATAGGGCAATAAAAAAATCAAAATGTATGTAACTAATCAAATTCTGACTTATGTGGCTGAATGTGTGCGGTTGTTGTATTGGATTTATTTTAAGCCTTACACCTTCAGACGCTGGTTAAAAGATATTCATCCAGATTTAAAACCAGACACTAACCCTTTTACTAAAAAATCTGAGTTTCAAAATAATCCGCGTTTGCGTCGTTATGCTTACCAGGTTTGGTGCTTAACTGCCCTATCTCCTCTAGTAGCTGCATTGGTAGTAGCACCGATTTATACTTTAGTTAGTGGCGAAACATTTAACTGGTTTAATAGTTACTTATATTCGTCAGGTTGGTTTATCG
>DATGXQ010000135.1:0-6615 GCA_035298905.1 Nostocaceae cyanobacterium
ATTATTTACTACCTGAGTTGTGGGTAAAGGATTAGCTAATTGTTGTAAGTCATTTAATACTTCACTAGCTGACTGATAGCGATCGCGTCTATAGTCGTAGCGTACCATTTTACTGAGAATCGCGGCCAGGCGATCGCTAACTGTGGTATGTTCTTGCCACAGAATCTCTCCTGTCTCAACATCTTCCTGAAACTGAGAGGGATTTAAACCCGTCAACGCTTGAATAGCAACCATTCCCAAAGCATAGATATCACTATTTGTTCGTGGTCTACCTTGACTCTGTTCAGCCGGCATATAACCAGGTGTCCCAATAGCCACAGTAGCAGTCATTTGACTGTCATCAGGGGAAATGGGTGATCTAATTTGTTTAACTGCACCAAAATCAATCAGTACCAACCTGTTATCTTTTTGTCTTCTCATCAAATTATCAGGTTTAATATCTCGATGAATCACCCCATAACTATGAATAAAATCCAAAATCCCTAAAACATCTTGTAACAATTCAATAACTTGATTTTCTGTCCACCGTTGACTCGGTAAAAGTTCTCTGCTTAACGGCTGTCCCTCAATAAAATCTTGTACCAAATAAAACTCTTGGTCTTCTTCAAAATAAGCCAAAGGTCTAGGTATTTGGTTATGATCACCCAATTTTTCTAGCGTTTCCGCTTCCGAGTAAAACAAACGTCTAGCGATTTGCAAGTAATTTGGGTCATTACTAGCAGGTGAAAGACGTTTAACAACACATTTGGGATTACCAACGCGCCTTGTATCTTCAGCAATATAAGTTTGTCCAAAGCCCCCAACACTGAGAACTTTGACAATTTTGTAACGTCCGTCTAGCGACTTTCCCAACATAGATGGCTAGTATCAGTTTCTACAGTATCATCTTGCCATAGGTTGGCGAAAAAGAGGCGATCGCCAGATGATCAAAATATAAGAAAAATATGCTTGATCAGCGTTGCTGATTTTAAGGATGAAAATAACTTTGTATAAATCCAAAACCCTTGTATGAAGGTTAGGGAACGTCTCTACACTCAAGAATCATACACCGATTCAGCAACGGCCTATCTTGAGCATAAATATAGCAATCCTAAATCATTTATGAACTCTAACTGTTCCCTGTTCCCTGTTCCCTGTTCCCTTCTCTCCACAAGTCAGTTCACAACTCAGATCGGATTGCTATATCTTGAGCATAAATTTATGTTGCTTGAATATTAAAACTTGACAAAAATACAATCATGATTAAATGTATCAATACCTTTGATTAGAAATTATCATTATTGATAACAGCTTTAACAAAAAATTACGACCTAATTTGTGTTTTCAACTGCATCATATACCATGATTTTGTCTTAATTTCTATCAGACTAAAGTTGGATTTTAAAACAGATGTCACTCTTGACTTAGCTCATAGTCAAATCGGCCACTTGGGATCACTGTAACAAGTGCTGTTATATTCTGGGATCAAAGCTGGTAAAGTAAGAATAATTAAAATTTGTAACTCTAACCAAAAGTGGACGCAAATGCTTACGGGTAGATTTATCAAACCTTTGACTTACCCTCTGTTGGCTTCATTTCTGTTAGTGCTTGTGGGGCATTCAGACATTGCACAGAGTCCGAAAAAACAAGTTTCAGCACGTTTAGCTACCTCTCAAGCTGTAGCTGAGACCTATCAAGCAACGCTTGTTAACTTTACGCAAACTACCAGACCTCTCAATGAAAAAATCGCCCAAGATTTAGTTTGGAAACTGCCACAAGTGCAACGCAAAGCCAGAGAAATTTCTCGACTTTCTAGAGGTACTATTCGTCTGACAGCTGCGGTGGATAGCTCACCAACTCTAGAAGAACCCTACTACACTGTGAGAGTATTAGAGATCCACCCGGACAAAAGTACAGATACAATTTACTGGTTCCGTGTTCTCAGTCCAACAGGAGTAATTGAGGCTTTAGATTTAGTAGAAAATCAATACATCTCCTTAGATAAGTGGAAACCTGATGCTAGATGAAGGAAAATTAAAAATTAAAAATTAAAAATTAAAAAACATTGGTCATTAATCATTAGTCATTTTCTCACCTCTGGATTGTCTCCCCTCTTTCCAACAATGTCTGAGCAACAGCCTTTAAGTCCTTGGAAATTTAAACCTTGGTGGTGTCAACCTTGGTCAATTTTGCTAACAGGTGTATCGTTAATTGGCGGTAGTTGGTTTTTATTCAGGACTATTTGGTTAACTGTGTTGGTGGCTTTACCTGTATTAGTCTGGATGGGTTTTTTCTTATTAATTTGGCCGCAATTGGTGATGAGGAGCGGTGTTTTAGATTCCTATCAAAAAGAGAATTTGTGAGATAATTGGGGTGGGCATTTCCTAAAATTTTGCGCTTTTATTTGTAATTTGAACCAGAAACGCCCACCCTACACATACCTACAAAAAAATTTTTAGTTTACCACTTGACTACCATGACTACGGGGGTCATCTTGACTACCATCTGTGCTTACTGAAGCAGAAAATTTAGAGATTTTACCGCTTGCTTGAGCGTAGGGAAGGGAAGCACCGACGGTTAAAGCTTCTAAATTACTAGCCATAATATTGCGTGGTATATCACCAATGGCTTCGGCGATACTGTCTCCATTCTGATTTAAAAATACAAAATGGGGAATTCCATCTACACGATATTTGAGAACTTCTGGCAGCCATTTGGTATTATCAACATTGAGCATGACAAAATTCAACTTGTCAGCATACTGTTGTTTTAATTGTGCTAAGTCAGGAGCCATTTTTTGACAGACGGTACACCAGTTAGCATAAAACTCTACTAAGCTGGGTTTATTGTTGGTCAGTGCTACTTCTAAAGGTGTAGAACCTTCGTCTAGTTCAGTTAGGGAAACAGTAGCGGAATCTGTTCGCAATCCTAAAAATAGAGCTACACCCAAAATTATCGCTACTATAGCAATTAGGAAATTTCTAATTCGTTGACTAAAAGTTGATTCAGGGGAAACAGGAGCGGGTGTCTCTGTACTCATAGTAAATTTGTTAAAACTTATTAAGTTACTTCATCATCTAGTTTACAATCTTCCTTCCTCACCAAACAGCCGTGAAAAAACGAGTTACTCTCACCTTTCCCAAACGTGCCATACAAATGCCTGTTACTTACAGACTGGCTAAAGATTTTAATGTAGCTGCAAATATTATCCGCGCTCAAGTAGCACCCAATCAAATTGGTAAGCTAGTAGTAGAATTATCAGGGGATATCGACCAGTTAGATGCAGCGATCGAATGGATGCGATCGCAACACATCAATGTGTCCCATAGTCTGGGGGAAATCATCATTGATGATGAAAAATGCGTCGATTGTGGTTTATGTACTGGTGTTTGTCCTACTGAAGCCTTGTCCCTGCATCCTGATAATTATCGGTTAACATTTACGCGATCGCGTTGCATTGTTTGTGAACAATGTATTCCTACCTGTCCAGTACAAGCCATTTCCACAAATCTATAAATCAGAAATTCAAAATTTAAAATGCATAAAAATTGCTGTGTCAAGTCTATTAGTGATTTGAACCGTGCTTTTTTATATGTAGCATAATTTAATTTTATGAAGAAAATATACAAATAGATAGAAGCTCAGTTTTGACTTACACTTAACTAATGCTATGATGCAAAAATAACCCTCAAGTATTCTATCTTTATCAATTATGAAATTAGCGGCAAAAACTACACTAAAAACATTAGGTGATTGTGCATATCAAGCTATTGAAAAACATTTTCAGAAAACCATTAAATGGGAAAAATCTGTTAAAAAAGATGAAGACCCAGAAGCACTACATCAAATGCGGGTAGGAATGCGGCGGTTACGTACAGCAGTTAGTAGGTTTAGCGGCTCTTTATATTTACCTAAATCAGCTAGTGATAAACATATCGGTAAAATTGCTAAAATTTTGGGAAATCTGCGAGATTTAGACGTACTTAAAGCATCTCTAGAAAATGATTACTTACCACACTTATTACCCAAGGAACAACACAGTTTACAAACAGCTTTATCTACTTTAGCTAAACAGCGAGAAATTGCCCTAGCTCAAGTCCAGAAAATTTTAAAAGATGATGCTTACAAATCCTTTAAACAAAGTTTTCAAGAATGGTTAGAGAAGCCAACTTATAAGTCTTTAGCATCTTTGCCAGTTCAGCAAGTATTACCAGATTTACTTTTACCGGAAGTCAGTCAATTATTGTTACATCCAGCTTGGTTAATCGGTACACAAATTACCGATGCTCAAGTTATGCCATCAAACGGCTGGACACCAGAGAAAGTAGAAGAAAATTTAAAAACAGAAGGTGAAAGTCTCCATGATTTACGCAAACAAGCTAAACGTGTTCGTTATCAAATGGAGTTATTTACTGAATTGTATAGCGAAGATTTTACTCAACAAATTGCTGATGTCAAAAATATTCAAGAAATTTTGGGGACATTACAAGATAGCGTAGTTTTACATGATTGGTTAATTAATGTTTTCAAAACAGAAACTCAAAACCAACTTAGAGGTTTAGTAACATTAATGATATCCAATAGGTACAAAACTTGGCAAGAATGGCAACTCATACAAACAAAATATTTAAAGACAGAAACTAGACAAAAATTTCATTTAATAATATTGAATCCTGCCTAAAAGTAGGAAATATACAGCAGATTCTAGATAAATGAGGTACAAATTTTTTGAAAAAAGCTTTATGCTAAAAGACTTTCACCCCTGTTCCCTGTTCCCTGTTCCCTGTTCCCTGTTCCCTGCTGTATTTTTTATACTCAGGGATAAAATTTTTGAATTTATCAGTAAGAATTCAGGAGTTAGGAGTTATACCATTTCACTTTATTAATGATACAGATACATTCGGACGGACATGGCAATGCAATGTTCCTACAAGCAATCTATATGTATCAGGGTTTTAGGAAAATGGTATTATTCCCCATTTTGAATTTTGTTGGCGAAGCCTTGCCGAAGGCTATTTTGAATTTTGAATTGGTATAATAATGGCACAAAAAGGAAAAGTTTATCTTGTGGGTGCGGGGCCGGGAGATGTGGCATACTTGACAGTTAAAGCTTATCGTTTATTGGCTTTGGCTGAGGTGTTAGTGTATGATGCTTTGGTGGATGTGCAATTGTTAGACTGTGTACCTGATGAATGTCTTAAGTTAGATGTAGGTAAACGCGGTGGAAAACCTAGCACTTCCCAAGCAGAAATTAACGAATTATTGGTTAAGTATTGCCGAGATGGAAAACAGGTAATTAGACTAAAATCTGGAGATCCGTTTATTTTTGGGCGGTGTATTTCCGAAATAGAAGCATTAAAAAATGCTGGTTGTGAATTTGAAGTTATACCCGGTATTTCCTCAGCCTTAGCAGCACCTTTATTAGCAGGAATACCCCTAACTGATCCGGTGTTGAGTCGCTGTTTTGCAGTATTGACAGCCCATGAAATCGATGTTTTAGACTGGGAAACGCTATCAAGGTTAGAAACCTTGGTTATTTTAATGGGTGGGCGAAATTTAGGGGAAATTGTCAATAAATTGCTGCGTTATGGTCGATCGCTCTCTACACCCATTGCCATTATCCGGTGGGCAGGAACACCCAGTCAACAAGTTTGGACGGGAAAATTAAGTAATATTCTCGCCCAAACTGCGGGTTTATCCCTCTCTCCAGCAGTGATTGTTGTAGGGGAAGTTGTGGAACTGCGTAGATTCTTGTTCCCAGAAAATATACAGCAGATTTCGGGTAAATGAGGTACAAACTTTAAGACAAAAGCCTTGTAAAAAGAGACTTTCAACTCTGTTCCCTGTTCCCTGTTCCCTGTTCCCTGCTGTATATTGAATGAAGGCGAAAACTCTACACTGATTTCTCAACCGTGAACTCTTCCAGTCTCCAGTCCCCAGTCTCTCATCCCTTAACTGGTAAAACCATCCTAGTCACACGCGCTGCGGGACAATCTAGCCAATTTAGCGATCGCCTCACTTCTTTTGGTGCTAAGGTGATTGAAATGCCCGCTTTAGAAATTGTCCCCCCTTCGAGTTGGCAAGCTTTGGATCAAGCGATCGCTCATTTATCCAGTTTTGATTGGTTAATACTCACCTCCACCAATGGGGTAGACTTCTTTTTTGCTAGATTAAATGCTTTAGGTCAAGACCAAACTGCTTTAGCTGGGGTAAAAATTGCCGTAGTCGGAGAAAAAACCGCTAAAAGTCTGCAAAAACAATCTATTCCGGCTGATTTTATCCCTCCCAACTTCGTCGCTGACTCTTTAGCTGCTACCTTTCCCGAAGAGTTACCAGGGAAAAAGATATTATTTCCCAGAGTGGAAAGCGGGGGAAGAGAAATTTTAGTCAAAGAGTTAACAGCTAAAGGTGCAGAAGTGGTAGAAGTTCCCGCTTATGAATCTGCTTGTCCCCAAAGTATTCCCCCAGATGCAGAGTTAGCCTTGCAAAATCGGACTGTAGATGTGATTACTTTTGCTAGTTCTAAAACTGTACAATTCTTTTATCAATTAACTGCTAAAATCCTAACCGAAGAACCGAAAAACTATTTAGCTGAAGTTTGCATTGCTTCCATCGGTCCCCAAACCTCAAAAACCT
>DATGXQ010000136.1:0-1991 GCA_035298905.1 Nostocaceae cyanobacterium
GCGGGGTTGTCTACTTGCTGCAATTGTAGGATATCCGGTGCTCCGGGGGCTGTCATCAGGACTGCTTTCACAAGTTTCTCCTCAAAGCTGAAGCTGATTGTACTGAAACTTTATCGCAGTTGGGAGGAAAAGAGCGATTACAGTTGTGGATATCCCAGCCACGCCACCAAATCCGATACTTCCGCAAAATCCAATAATTCTTCGCCTAAATCTTCTAATTGTTCGATAGATAAAGTCTGAATCTTTGCTTCAAGGATAGGCTCGATTTCACCAAATTTGCACTTTAATAGGCGTGTAACAAATAACTGTGCTTCTTCTTTTTTTCCTTCCTGTCTTCCCTCTTGGAGAATGTCTTGGTAAATCACAGACTGGCGCATAAAATCTGACCTCAAAATTGAACGAATTAAATCTTTTTTAAAACGTAGTCCAGCTAAAATTCCTGTACAGGCAGCAACTCCTTGCCGTCGTTCTGTGTTTTCTATTCTATCCACTCTTTCGGCAACTTGTTCTAACAAAGCTTGCGGGGAATCACTCCTCGCTAATACCGCCAAAGGTAATAAGCCTGGATTATCTAAAAATATAGCAGGGTCTTGTTCCCACAAACGAATTACGTTATAACGGTGGGTTGTGGTTCTATCCCGATACTCGGTGGTAAAAACTATTTCATTAGAACTTTGCTGCAAAAATATCACAAACTGTTCTACATCCCGATTGTATTTGCGCTTTAACCTGACGGAATAATCTAACATTCGGAAAGGAATCGGAGGTTGAGAATAAGCATCTGTTTCAAATTCTAAATGCAAAATTCGATCGCCAACTCGTAAAAAGCTCACTGAATCTGCCCGAATAGGTTCTACATCTAGTTCCGTTTTCAATACTCGGATTCTCCGGGTTTCTATTCCTAAAAGCCACCGGGTAAAATCAGCGGGGAAACGTTCTGCCAAATATTTACAAGCATTATCGTAACTCATTGAATTGAAAGTTTATACTAAATAGTATCACCCTAAAACGAATTTTTAGCCCATCGTCATTTTAAATGATGATTTCACCATACAAAGTTGGCAGTAAATCTAACAAATTTAATTGGTAAAGATATTGAATTAGCGAAGTGTCAGAAATGACATTAAGCACGCGCCAAATCCTCCTTCAATTCCTCTTCGGTAAGGCGAAATGTGTCAGATCCGTAATCAGCTAGCTTGGTTAAAAATACTACTTTCGGTATACCAGCAAGTTTAGCCGCCGCACCAGCAGAAAGTTTCCCTAATTCATATAATTTGATGGCTGCTGCCAAACAGACTTCATCGCGCAATTGTTCAGGTGTTAGTTTTAAGGCTAATGCTGTTTCTTCTGGTAAAGATACAGCACTTTCGAGGTAAATGAGGTACAAAGTGATGCCTAAAACCCTTGTGAAGCTAGCTTCTATTGTACCTCATAAACCCCGAATCCGCTGTAAGGTTATTTCGTACATTTGGTAATTGGGGTGAATAATACTAATTTTTTAACAAAATTGATGAGATAAAATTTTTGTATTTAGTACGTTGTTGCTTTTTCAAGCGCAACAACGTACTAATAATGATTTATTTGCTAATTCCCTAACTTGAAAAAATTACGGCCTTTGATGGACTGAGTAAAGAAAAAAAGTCAGAAAAAAGTATAAATAACTACTAAGTCTAGACCGCAGCACACGTAACTCGAAAACTGATAGCGTTGAGACTATAGCTGGCAGCATCCCTACCACGATAAGCAGAACGGCAAAACCAGGGAACACTGCGCCACGAACCACCACGCAGAAGCCGAGTAGTACTTCCATTGCTAGTTAGCCATATGATTCCTTCTATAGGCGCTCTTTCATAATTAGAGTGCCAATCATCACCACACCATTCCCAAACGTTGCCATGTAGGTCGTAAAGTCCAAACTTATTAGGGGGAAAGCTACCTACTGGGGTGGTTTCCTGGCGATATTTTCCTTTAGTACCCGAACCGTAAGTATA
>DATGXQ010000137.1:0-4558 GCA_035298905.1 Nostocaceae cyanobacterium
TTCTGAATTCTGAATTCTGAATTCTGAATCCTTACGACGAAAGTTTGATTTACTTGTCAAAATTACTTAAGCCTTGCTGTCAGCAAAATTTAAGAAAAATGAAGATATCTAACTCAAGATACTGTGTAGCAGCAAATGTAATGAATACTTTTAAGTAGATGCCGTTTTCCTGAATAACATTTACTAGAGAGTTCGGTTTTCTGGTTTAACATTGGAAATTTTGTCAGACTTTCATGGAGGAAGGTACAATGGTAACAGCAGTCAGACCAAAGGAACAGGTGAAAATTGGACCAACCCAACTTTTGATTAATAATGAGTGGGTGGAAAGTGTTAGCGGTAAAAGATTTGCTACCATTAATCCGGCTACTGGGGAAACTATTTGTGAAGTAGCAGAAGCAGATGCAGCAGATGTGGATAAAGCTGTACAAGCAGCCCGTAAAGCTTTTACCAGTGGGGAATGGTCAAAAATTTCTGCTACTCGTCGGGGTGAATTACTCTATAGGTTGGCAGATTTAATTGAAGAAAATATTGAGGAACTAGCTCGTTTAGAAACTTTAGATAATGGTAAGCCTCTAAATGATTCAAAGGGAGATTTAGGGCTAGTTATCGCTTGCTATCGTTACTATGCAGGTTGGGCAGATAAAGTACAAGGGAAAACTATCCCCATTCAAGGTAATTATTTCTGCTACACTCGCCATGAACCTGTAGGAGTAGTTGGTCAAATTATCCCTTGGAATTTTCCTTTATTAATGCAAGCTTGGAAGTTAGCACCAGCTTTAGCTACAGGAAACACAGTAGTATTAAAAACTGCTGAACAAACACCGCTTTCGGCTTTGCGAGTGGGTGAGTTAATTATTGAAGCTGGCTTTCCGGCTGGTGTGGTGAATATTCTCTCAGGATATGGCCCCACTGCGGGAGCGGCGATCGCTCACCACATGGACATTGACAAAGTAGCTTTTACCGGTTCTACGGAAGTCGGACATTTAATCATGGAAGCGGCCGCCAAAAGCAACCTCAAACGAGTAACTTTAGAATTAGGTGGTAAGAGTCCGAATATCATTTTTGCTGATGCAGACATAGATGCAGCGATCGAATCAGCCCATGAAGCCATATTCTTTAATCAAGGACAATGCTGTTGTGCAGGTTCACGGTTGTTTGTAGAAGAAACAATCTATGATGAGTTTGTCGCTAGAAGTGTAGAAAGAGCCAAAAAACGGGTTGTAGGTGATCCTTTCGACGAAAACACCAACCAAGGACCCCAAGTAGACCAAGAACAATTTCACAAAGTCATGGGCTATATTGCAGCCGGACAGCGAGAAGGAGCGCAATTACTTTATGGTGGTAATAGAGTAGGCGATCGCGGTTACTTTATCCAGCCTACAGTATTTGCCGATGTCCGTGACGAGATGAAAATTGCTCAAGAAGAAATCTTTGGCCCTGTCATGAGCATCATTAAATTTAAAGACATCGACGAAGTAATCCAACGGGCTAATAATACCATGTATGGACTCGCAGCCGCAGTTTGGACACAAGATATTACCAAAGCCTTAACTATTTCCAACAATCTCCGGGCTGGTACAGTTTGGGTTAACTGCTACGATGTCTTTGATGCTGCTGCCCCCTTTGGTGGGTTTAAACAATCCGGCATTGGCCGAGAACTCGGTGAATATGGATTGCAACAATACACCGAAGTCAAGACAGTGACAATTAAAGTGTAGGCAGTAGGAGCAGAAGAGACGCTCCAGACGAGGTGACGCGGGGAAAAGAGACACGGGGACGCGGGGACGCGGAGAAAGAAAGACAAAAAATTCTCCCCTCACCCCTCTCCGTGTCACCCCTCTCTTCTTCTCCCCTCACCCCTTCCCGTGTCTCCCCTCTCCAATCCCCCCTGTTACCCCATCTACTTTTTTTGGGCAATATAAACTACATTATTTATTCTGCTCAAAGAAAAAAGATATGCTTCAGGCGATCGCTTACAGGCTTCACTCAGTTATTACTAACTTTTATTACCATCATCGCCGCCATTTACTTATTCCCTTAATAGGATTAATGGTGTTTTTCCTGCTTATTTCCCCAGGAGTTGCCCAAAAACCAGCATCAACCAAACCGTTAATAGTTGCGACTAGAGAAATACCCCCCTTTGTCTTTGCCAATAAAAGCGGATTATCAGGATTTAGTATTGACCTTTGGCGTAGTATTGCCCAGGAAATGGGTGTAAAGTCTGAGTTTGTTGAGTATAAGAGTGTATCAGATTTATTAGGGGCTGTTCAAAATGGTCAGGCTGATGTAGGGATAGCAGCAATTTCTATCACTGCTGAACGACAGAAGCAGTTTGATTTTTCCTTACCCATGTTTGGGGCTGGTTTACAAATTATGGTGCGTAATCAGCAAACCACCAATAACTCTGTCAATATTTTCCAGTTATTTTTCTCCCCTGCCTTACTGCAAGTAATTGGTTTAGCTGTGATACTGGTGATAGTAGCCGCTCATATCCTTTGGTGGGCAGAACGTCATCATGAAGATGGCATGATTCCTAAATCTTATATTCCCGGTATCTTTAAAGCTGGTTGGTGGTCAGCCGCTACATTGGCCACTCAAGCAGATGAAATGCCCAAAGGCCCTGTAGGAAGAGTTATTGCAATTATTTGGATGTTTATTGGTGTTTTGTTTGTCGCTTATTTTACTGCCAGTGCCACAACTTCTCTCACAGTACAACAACTCCAAGGAGATATTAAAAGCATAGACGATTTGCCTGGAAAACAGGTAGTCACTACATCTGGTAGCACTGCGGCAGCATATTTGAAGGAAGAGAAAATCTCTGTTTTGGAAGTACCCAAAATTGAGGACGCTTACCAAGCATTACAAACTAAGAAAGCAGATGCAGTAGTATTTGATGCGCCTGTGCTGTTATATTATGCTGCTAATCAGGGTAAAGGCAAAGTAGAGGTTGTTGGTAGTATCTTCCGAGAAGAGAACTATGGGATTGTTCTCCCCAACAACAGCCCCTATCGCAAACAAATTAATAGTGCCTTACTTCTTCTTAAAGAGAACGGAACTTACCAAACACTGTATGATAAGTGGTTTGAGGTGAAAAATTAAATTTTCTCCTTAGCCACCTTTGGCAAGTTGCGCTTTAGCTGTTTGCCAAAGTTGATCCAACTCTTCCAAGCTATATTCTGTAAAGGGGCGGTTAACAACTGCCTCCATTTTTTTCACCCTTTGGATCACTCGCTCATTTGTACCTTGTAACCCAATACTAGGATCAATCTCATACCAACGAGCAACTTGAATCAGTGCAAAAAGTACATCGCCTAATTCTGCTTGTTGTCTGTCTGGAGTTTCTGTAGCTAGAGCTTGTTTAAATTCATCTAGCTCTTCATACAATTTAGCCCAGACTTCCTCCACATTTTGCCACTCCAACCCAGCCATAGCCGCTTTTTGGGCAATTTTTAAACCAGCCATTAGAGGGGGAAGGCTTCGCTTATAACCTTTAAGTTTATCACTCAGTTTTTGCTGTTCTGGTTCTCCCTTTTCTGCTGCTTTGATACTTTCCCAATTTTGCCGTACCTCATTCATATTTTCTACCGTGACATCACCAAAAACATGAGGATGACGACGGATTAACTTTTGGGCAATACCATCAGCAACTTCTTTTAAAGTAAACTGCCCATATTCACTAGCGATTTGGGCTTGGAGAACCACCTGTAATAATAAATCCCCCAACTCCTCCTTAATTTCCTCCTTGTCCCCACCTTGAATCGCATCCACCACCTCATAAGCCTCCTCAATCACATATGGAGTAAGACTTTGAGGCGTTTGTGCCAAATCCCAAGGACAACCCTCATCAGGCGATCGCAACTTAGCCACCACCTCAATCAACTCCTGCAACGCTTCCAAAACCTCATTTTTCTCCATATTCTGCGTACCTTTGCGCTACCTTTGCGTTCCTCTGCGTTTTTTTACTCTTTGTCCACGAGTAACTTTACGTTTCTTAATTTTGCCACTAGGAAGTAACCCTCGTACACCTTGCTTTTGCACCCGTTTGTAAGCCGAACCAGTCCAATCACTCAGAGAATGGCTCATTGCGCCAAGTTCCAACCCAATAAACAAAGCCAAAAATTCTGGATAATAGGTGAAAAGCGATCGCCCTAAACTAGCCCCCAAACCTTGCCAACTTACTTTCCCCCCAAACTGGGCAGAAATTAGCAAAAACAACAATGCACAAATTGCTAAAATAGTCAATAAATAAACTACTCGTAGCGTTGTGCCAATAATCGGCCCATGAGACAAAAATGCGCGATGACGTAAACTTTTTTGATAAGGTAGCCACAGGAAGCGCAAAAACCCCCAGCGTTGGAACTGCCGGGAGTAAATATCTAGATCCGGGCCAAACATCAACCCACCAAATAAAAACCCACCCGCCACCAACAAAGTAATATTACTATTGCGACTTTGCCAGAAAGCCACACCAGCCACCAACGGTAAAGACCAAAGAGTAATGCGATCGTGCGTTCTTCCTGACGGCATGGGAGGAATTAAAAATTAAAAATTAAAAATT
>DATGXQ010000138.1:0-3525 GCA_035298905.1 Nostocaceae cyanobacterium
GATCAGGTGCAACCACTACATTTCTAGTCCAATGCTGATTATAACCACCGCCTGGCAGTTCAGTAATTCTTTGACCTTTACCTGTAATTTGTTGCTGACCTTTTTGATAAGAAAATCTTAAAACTTCATCAGTATTACCCACAAAAAAATAATTGTCGGTAAAAGCCATCCCAAAGGGAATATTTAATCCATTTTTTTCATTAGCAAATGTCTGTTTTACATCTGCTACACCATCTCTATTAGTATCACGTAATAAGCGAATCTGGTTTTTTCTAGTTTCTGTGACCAATACATCACCATTGGGGGTTAAAGCTAACCAACGTGGTGCTTCTAAACCTTCAGCAAAGATATTCACTTGAAAACCTGTCGGTACATTTAACAACGGATTTTGAGGAATAGGTGCAATTTGGGGAGGTTTAGAGGCACTATCTGTAGTAAAAGGTGAAGGTAGATTCTTCAGATTAATGCGAATAGGTTGGGGTGTAAGTGGTGTAGTAGGAATGATATTTTGGTTTTGGGATGGTGCAGAATTCTGAGCTATTTCCTGAGCAGATAAGGTATTACCTGCGCCTTCTGTGCGGGAACAACCAACTAGGACTATTAACAAAACTGGCAACCAGAAACGCTCAGAAAGTGTCATTGCTATCCCCAAGATTGACTACTTTCTAATTTTAGAAAATAGATTTAATTGTTGCATCAATCTTAAGTTTGATTTTGGTTTTCATCGTCAAAATAAAATAAGCTTCTTTCCAAAGAGTCTCGTAAACTAGGAGTAACATCAGCCGCACTATTTAGGCAGTCTAATAGCAATTTGTTAGCATCAGAATAGTTTTGCAGTAATTGTAGTTCCTCTGGAGTAAATTGCCATTGATAACCAATTTGCCGCGTGTTGATAATCAAAGTACGTAACTTATCAGTCCAATCTGCACCATGCATCTGCCACCATGTTTTTAATGCTTGTCTACCTTGACTTGGGGTAGGTAAATCATTTTTTAATTCTTGCAGTAATTGTTGTAAGCTAGTTTCTTTTTTGAGTAAATGCTCAAGGTCAAGAGCTAAAATTAATGCTGAGAAGCGTTGGAAGAAAATTTCTGCTGTCATGGCCATGCTTACACCTAAAGCATGAATTAGGGCTAAATCTAAAGCTAAATCTATAGTTAAGTTTCCCGCTAATCGGCGATCGATCAATATTGCTAAGTTTTGATTACGGGACAGAGAGTATTCTGAGGGTAAGGCTATAGAGAAATAAAAGGCTCTTACACTAGCAGGATGATAAGGTGTATCTACTGCTTGAGATTTTTGCTTTAGCCAGTGCAGAAAAGTTTTTAATTTGGCATTTTCTCCAATTAAAGCATCGATTTTCTGCTTAATTAAGTTTAACAGTTCGTCAGCATTGGGTAAAATTCCCACACTCATTAAGAATACTTCTCGCCAACGCTTTTCTGTGAGGTGATTGACTAATTCTCCTAGCATTTGATTATCATGATTAGCGACAATCTCTCTGGCTGTAAAATATTCTTGAAAAGTTAAATGAGAGAAAGAATAAATCCCTCTTGCTCTTTCTATTAATAACCCATGTTGAGCAGCGATCGCTCTTAAGACTGCGGCACTTTCTAATTCAAGCGCATCTGCATCTGTTGTAGCGTTTGGTAGCTGAATAAGATAGCCGGCAATAAGTTGACGCATTTTTGTTTCTGGGAGAAAGTAATCCCCTTGAGCAAAGGTAATAGCTGCAATGCGGCTGAGTAATTTAATTTTATGGAGTAGGGACAAATCACGATAAATGCGATCGCCTACTGCGGGTATTCCCCCATCACGTTTTATTCCTCTAGCTTCATCCCAACGCACCAGTAATAAATCTAAACCTTGTCTGTACAGTTCTGAACGATTGACTGGGAAATCTTCTATAAACTGAAATACTAAACAGGTGAGATTCAATAAAATAGGTATAGATGCTAATTCCAGGATTTGCCAATTTTCTGGCAATTCCAATTTTTGCATAAACTTATTTGCTAAAGCTTGAGCTTGGTCTGGTGGATTTTTAGCAACTGATAAAAACCATCTTTGGGCAAAGGCAGCAATTTGAGGTTTGGTAAAATCGGCGATTTCTACTTGAGTAAAACCAGGAAAGTTGTAATCATGGGCAGCAATTCGGCAAGTAATGATTATCTTGTTTTTATAAAATTTATCGATAAAATTGGGAATTTTCCAGACAATTTTCTCAAAATCATCGCCCATGATTTCATCTAATCCATCTAGTAAAATCAAAGCTTTACCATTGGTGAGAATAGTTGTTAAATCTGCTTCGGATATATCTAAATTTATTAAATATTCATGGAGATAATTAAATAAGCTGAGTTGGGGACGCTCACGAATATCTTCTGCAAAGTTTTTCAAACTGATAAATATGGGTAAATATTCTTGTAAAAATACTCCCTGATTGCAATTAATAGCCAGTGATTGTAAAAATGTAGTTTTACCAGAACCAGGTTTACCTAAAACTAGGAGTTTGGAATATTTAATTACTGCTTCTAAACCAGAGACTCTTTCTTGACGTAATCCTTCTAAGTCAAATTGATCAAAATCCTGAGATTCAGAGTTTTGTAATTCGTGAATATTAATCCATCTTTGACTAGAAATTTGTTCTAAAATGTTAACATCTACATATAAATCATTCAGAGTAATGGGTTGAGCAATATCTAAAAGCTTTAATGTTCCGCATTGGTCTTGGATTTTTTCGTAATGAGCCGATCGCAGTTTTTGTACTAGGGTGTCGATATCTACAGAGTAAGGTGTAGCAGATGTTTCTCCTGGTGTAAACTCTTCGATTGCTGGTGCAAGTAAAATTTCTGACGGGTCTAACTCCAGAATAAAACAGATATCATTGAACACATGCCTATCAATAGGCTTACCTGTAAAGAACTTCCAAATAGGCTGCCTTGTCTCCAATCCGACTTCAGCCGCTAAATATTCCTGTGTCCAACCTTTGCGCTTAAAGGCTTGTTTAGCTTTTCTAATCCCTTCTGCTGAAGCTTGGAGCGATCGCTTTGCCATTCTTTTATACCACCCTGGCTGTCGTGTTACTTTTTTATATACAAATAAAACAAATTATACAATTTATACGTTAACGTCAACCAAAAACCCAACACTATCTCAAACATAGATTGTTCATAATAGTCTTTAGTCAGCCAAATCTACATACCCAACTAGCTTATGGCATTGTTGAACAGCTTTTTTTGATGTTGAACAATGCCCAAGCCTTTACTAAACTGGGAAATTTTACCATTAGTAGTAAACAATAAGATAAGATTCTGCTGTCAGCAATGCCTCAAATGTTTTTGGATGCTAGAGATACATTTATAGCATAATTACTTAGTATTTATTTGGACAAAATAACCTGAAATTCTATGATTCCGAATCACAGGTGTGTTTGATATATAGTAATCCGATTTGATTTGTGAATTTATTTGTGTGGGTAGGGAACAGGGAACAGGGAACAGGAAATAAGGGTTTCAGTATGTGCTG
>DATGXQ010000139.1:0-20577 GCA_035298905.1 Nostocaceae cyanobacterium
ATTGAAGCAGAATTTTTAGTCAATAAATTAGAAACAGATATTCGTCGTGTCTTAATAGCTAGTCCTGAAGATTATCAGCCGTTGGAACAACTACGGCAGGATATTATTCAAGCACATCAAGCAGCACGTTTAAAACTAGAGATAGTTTCTCGTATGGTGGCTGTGAATCGCTTTGACTATGCGATGCAAATACTACAACAAGCAGAAAAATCTATTCAAATATTTCGCAACCGCTCCCATATTTGGCATAATTTGGCATCATTAGAAGTTGGCACAGTTCAATCTGTTTCTCTGACTGAGAGTATTCAGGATTTAATTAGTCTTTTATCGACGGAAATCTCCATCCGCAAGGTAGAAGTGGCTACTAACTGGCTAAAACCAATTACTGTGACAGCAGAACCAAGAAGTCTATTACGTCGCCTATTACGTTGTTTTCTCCAAGCTTTTGAGAATGCAGGTAAAGGCGGAAAAGTAGAAGTAATGGTGGCTAATATGCCTTGTTCTGAGTTGATCTCAGTCAACTTTATCTCAATTCCTGGGTTAAATAACTGTAAATCAGAACCTATTACTCACAGTTTTACGCTACCAATAATAAAATAGGATTATGAATAATCAAAATTTAGACAAGCGCACAGTTTTGATTGCAGATGATGATGATGATAGTCGAGAAATGCTAGCATTTTTGCTAGAACAGGAAGGCTGGGTAGTCAAAGAAGCAAAAGATGGTCAAGAAGCTATAGAAAAAGTAATTAATGAGAAACCAGATTTGTTAATTCTAGATAATAGAATGCCAGAGATTACAGGAGTGGAAGTTTACCAAGAACTCAAGACAAAAGGGATGAATATACCGATAGTTTTTGCCACAGCTTATGGTTATCCAGAAGAATTGGCTACTTTTTTAGGAGTTTCTTACTTTATCACTAAACCCTACGATATACCAGATTTATTAAGTACCATAGAATCAGCTTATACAAAAGCTTATTCTTCATCTTAAAAAAGTCGAAATTTAGGTGTATAGATGTTCTATGGAACGTCTCTACTAGGATTGTGATCTAGTGATAAATAACTTTCATTTGAAATTAACAAAACTAAAGTAGAATCAGCACAGGGCTATTTCGTTCTTGACATAGAAGCCCTAAAATCAATTTTGGGCTAATAGCTCAAGTCCGTTAAAACGGACTAAATTCGTCATTAATAGTCGGCTTAAGCCTAGTTGTTCTATGAGCCTCATAGTTTAGTCTGAGACGAAATGAATGAGAATGAAATAGCCCTGATAATCAGCATATTGTAGAAGTAATCAAAAATTACAGCAGGGAACAGGGAACAGGGAACAGGGAACAGGGTTGAAAGTCTTTTAGCATAAGGCTTTATTCCTAACATTTGTACCTCATTTAGCTAAAATCTGCTGTAAAAATTAGCCGCAGATGGACGCGGATGGACGCGGATGAAAAAACTATACTTTTAGATACATTTATACTATTGACAGTAAATTTAGTTAATAAATGCTCAAAAACCTTTAAAATGGGTAAGTGTGATACAGTTTGTGAAGAATTAACTAAGAAATAACAAGTATTTATGCCTCCTCGTTGGCCTCGAAAACCCGATCGCAAAGACCCAGAGTTTCGGAAATTAGATGACCGGATGAATTTTGCTGTGCATGTGGCGATCGCTGCGACAGTAAATTCAGGCTTATGGTTTTTTCACAATTTAACAGCTGCTACTTGGGAATGGCTACCCTGGCTAACTGTGGGTTGGGTAGTAGTATTGTTGCTGCATCTAATTTATATTAGCGCGATCGCTAATTACTCCGAAACTCCGCCTAAATCAACTTAAAGACATATAACTCCAGCTAGGGTGTTGTCATCTGTGGCGGTATGATCAGCCTGGATAATTACGCCATAATAGGATATGAGAGAATAACTCACAATCTTTTTACATGGGGTTATTGTTATGGTTAGAACTAACACCACAGAAATACTAGAAGCCCTAGCGTCAGATATTGGTGAAAATGTCTACATAGATATTTCCAAATGGCATCTTTATCTAGCTGATGCTAAGTTACATACTATTGTTGCTGAACAGTTATACCCTTTAATTACTTCTAAATCAGTCAATGAAGACCGCGTGATTCAAGTATTAGAATCTATTCCTGTAAAAATTGGTGGTGGGAGAAGAGAATTAGCTTTAATTGATTTATTACCTTTGCAATGCCAAGTTAATTTAGTGGATATTTTAGAAAAATATCAACGAGAAATTTAATATCTACGGTAAGAATTCAGGAGTCAGGAGTCAGGAGTCAGAATAGTTACAGCAGGGAACAGGGAACTCTTAACAGGAAGGTTGAAAGTCTTTCAGCATAAGGCTTTGTTCCTAACATTTGTACCTCATTTAGCTAAAATCTGCTGTATTATACAAAGAATAGAGATTAGTCATATTCAGCAAAAATCATTTGACTTAATTTGCAAATTTTCTCTTATTCTGAATTCTGTATTCTGGATTCTGAATCCTTACCTGAATTCTGATATTTCTACATAAGTATTCTGTCTGATTTTCTCATTGACTGAATGCTTTCACGGAGGTTATCTATATGTTTTTACAACTCAAGGATACAGGTGATTTAGTGAAAATTCTTGACCTCCAAGAATTAATTGATCCTAATAGTAATTTAGTCCACGCCAGAGATCAAGAAGGTCAGGAAGAACAGGACACCGAAAGTTTTAGAAAAGATGATTTAGTTTTTCCTTCTGGAGAAAAACTCCCCCGTTGTTGGTTAGATGCTAACTATAGAAAAACTGGAAAAAATTAAAAATTAAAAAGTAAGAATTCAGGAGTCAGGAGTCAGGAGTCAGAATTCTGATCTAATAAGGAATAGATAGTAGTAATATTTCTTGAGAATCATTCAGCTTGACTGTAAAAGTATCTTGAATGCTGAATTCTGGATTCTGTATTCTGAATACTTACGTTTGATTTTCGGAGATATCTATAAGACTTATGTAGAGATGTTCTAGGGAACGTCTCTACAAGATGATTGATTATGAGGTAGCTTGTTCTGTGACTTCTTCGGTTTTGGAACTAGAAGAGAAAGCTTTTGTAATCCAGTAGGTAAGGATGTGAGAAAGTAACCCCAAAGGTCCAGCGAATAAGCACAAAGCTATAGAATGAAATGTCCAAATTCCTGTTTTTTGTCCTTCCCAATATACCCATCTGCCTACAAATAAATCTAACACCAGAAAGTGAATCCAACCTGTAGCAGCAGCTGTTTCATTGGAGAAAAATTTGGCAATATCTGCTAATTGGGGATTTGCTAAAGCTTGGGCATTTTCTGGAGTAATGCTGGTAATAAATAAATACAGATAAGCACCTGCTAAAGCAACAAAAGGAAGATATGATTCCATTACCTTCCGAGTAACCTTCCAGTTGGGTAAGAAAATCATTAATGTCCAAAACGGTAAGACAAAGACATTAGCGATATTAAATAGTTGTGTGCTATTCATCTTATAAAGCCACTAATTGAGATTCTATTTGATTTGATTGTAAATCACGACCAATAAAAACCAGGCGAGTTTGTCTTGATTCTTCTGGTTTCCAAGGACGATCATAAAATTTCTCAAATCTTGTCCCCACACCTTGCATAACTAACCGCATGGGTTTATTAGGCACGGAGACAAAGCCTTTGATTCTGTAAATTTCTTGTTGTTGGGCTATTTGTTGTAGGGTTTGTTGTAATTTTTCAGGTTCAAAACTCCGGTCTAAAATGACATGAGTTGAGTTAATTTCTTCATCATGATCATGGTCTTCTTCTGTGTCATGATGGCTAGGACGACTATCTAAATTATCTTCTACTGCGGCTTGTAATCCTAATAGAATAGAGGGGTCAAGTTGTGCGCGATCGCTCTCGACAATTTTTACAATTCTGGGTAATTCTTGCTTGACTAATTCTCTCACTTGTGCTTTTGCTTCAGCATCTACCAAATCAGTTTTATTCAAAATTACCAAATCTGCACAAGCTAATTGATCTTCAAATAATTCTTGCAATGGTGTTTCATGTTCTAGGCTATCATCAGCTTGTCTTTGTTGCGATATAGCCTCTAAATCACTAGCAAATGTTCCCGCAGCCACAGCAGCACAATCTACTACTGTAATGACCGCATCAACGGTAGCAGCGTTACGGATTTCTTGCCAGCGAAAAGCTTTAACTAGAGGTTTGGGTAAAGCTAAACCAGAGGTTTCAATTAAAATACAATCTATACTATCTCGGCGTTTAATTAATTCTTGCATCGTGGGAAAAAATTCCTCTTGGACGGTGCAACATAAACAGCCATTTGTTAATTCAAAAATATTCCCATCTGGGTTATCTTCTGGACAAATTTGACAAGATTTTAACAACTCTCCATCTATTCCTAATTCGCCAAATTCATTCACTAAAACTGCAATCCGTCGTCCTTGATTGTTTTGCAACAAATGACGAATCAAGCTAGTTTTACCACTACCTAAAAAGCCTGTGATGACTGTTACCGGAATTTTTTGAGCCATATTTTGATAGGATTTCCTCAGTATGGAAGTGGGAAAAGTTAGAAAATTCCATACTCAGGGTATGCTAAGTGTGAAGTGTGATTTTGTTATTTTAAGCTGAAATCCTATGCAAAGCCGGAAAATTTTGGCATTAATGCTGAGTTTGGGTTTAAGTCTCATTCCTCAAATCAGTATGGCACAATCCCTTGAGGACTTAGAAAAACAAGCAGCAGAAGCAACAGAGAGGAAAAATTACACCGAAGCGGCTAAAATCTGGCGGGGTTTGATTGAGAAAGATCAAGAGAACAGTTATGCTTATATTCAATTGGCGGATGTTCTAGCTAGTCAAGGTAAAATTGAGGAAACTATTGCTATTTACAAACAAGCGGTAAAATTAACGCCAGAATCCTCTATTTACGAAAAATTAGCTGATTTTCTGCTGGAAAAAGGGAAAACGCAAGAAGCGATCGCCACTTATCGAGAAGCGATTAAACTAGATCCTAAAACCGACACAGCTTATTTTTCTTTGGGGAAAGCTTTGTTAGCGGTGGGTAATCTCCCAGAAGCACTAACCGTTTATCAACAACTTACCAAAATTCAACCTAATGCCATTAGCTACAAAGAGTTAGCTGACGTTTTGTTACAAGCAGGTAAACGAGAGGAAGCTATTGCTACTTACAAACAAGCTTTGCAACTGAAACCTGAAAGCTATATTGCATACGGAATTTATACTAAGCTGGGGGACATTTTAGAATATCCAGAAGCCTTAGCGATTTTCCGTCAAAGTAACCAAAATAACTCTGCTGATGAGTATTATTACAAGGGTTTGGGGGAACTGGCTTCTAAGCGTGGATATGCTGAAGATGCTATTACTGCATACCGTCAACTGATTAAACTTAAACCAGAAGAAGAGGATAACTACATTTACCTGGCTGATATTTTAGTCACACAAAAGAAGTACAATGAGGCGATCGTTCTTTATCGTCAAGCTGTAGCCTTAAATCCTTCCGACTATTACCATAGTAAACTCAGTAGAACCTTAGCTGAAAATGGCAACTTAGACGAAGCCTTGACAGTTTGCCAGCAGGTAATCAAACTAGGTGAAGGCAGTTATGACACCTGTTCTTACATTAATTTACCCCTCTATAAACAGCAAGGTTTATCTGGAGTAACTAGCTTTTATCAAAAATTTGGTAATGTGATACCCCGTCGTCAACTAGCTGAAATTTACGTTAATTTAGGGTATCAGTTATCTTACGGTGAAGGAGCAAAACAAGACGCAATTTCTTTTGTCCGAGAAGCTTTGAAAATAGATCCAGGGAATAAAGAAGCTCAAAATGCCCTGAAAGATTTATTAAACTAATTCATAACATAGGGGATGAAACAGCAGGAAATATCAGATATAAACTAAATAAAAAATAATCTGATTTTGGTATTTTATCATTCCCTATTATATGTAAATCATAAAGTTGATGGTTTCATAATCACTTAAAAAAGTATTTATAGCAATCCTAAATCATTTATGAACACTTCCTGTTCCCTGTTCCCTGTTCCCTGTTCCCTTGCCTCTACTAGTCAGTTCACAACTCAAATCGGATTGCTATAGCAGAACTTGGCATTATTTAGACTGACGAGAACTTTTAACTTGATGAATCAATGATTTTGTAGCAGATAATAATTTATCTAAATTGTTTGGTATTTCTGCTTTGGAATCTGCCCAGGGAGATTTTTTTAAATATGACCAATAAATTTCCTTTTCTTGACTTAGACACCAACTTTGCCAAGGTTTTAAGGAACCAATAAAATGAATGATAGTTGATTCTCTATCAACTGTAGATTTTCCCGCATACAAATCAACTAGTGAATTCCATTTTTTATCGAGATGGAAAAATTGTCCGTCAATAATTTTATTTAAAGCATCTTGATCCCAAAGTAGCACTTGATCTGGATACTTACGAATGTACTCAATACATTGTTTACCAATCTGCATTTCGCGCCAAATTCGTAAATTAATTAACATTACACCAGAATTAAAATAATAATCTCCCTTGAGTTGTAGTCTTTTTTTTGCAGATACAGCCTTACCATCACCACGGTTAGCAGCTATTACATAATTTGTAAGATCGTAATTATATAGTTCAGCAATTGAACCATTTACAACTAAATCTGAATCTAAATAAAGCACTTTATCTAAATTTTGCGGTAGTAAATCAGGAGCTAATAATCTGTAATATGCCGCAGAAGATATATGTGCAGATACTTTTAAATTTTCTACATCTTGATCATTTACTTCATAAAATGAAAAATCAACTCGACTTGTAGCTTTAAGTTGATTAATTTTCTGATTTAACTCATTACTAACTTTTTTTGTGACTATATGAACTTTACTCAGATGTTCAAGATTATTTACCAATAGAGAGGTGACAGCTACACCAAAATGTTGCTCATATCTCTGATCAAAACAAAATAAAACTTCCATCCCTTCTACCCTAACCTTTACCCTTAGCCTGAAATGCTGCGTTATAATTTTTAACCTAGCATAGTCGAACTACCGTAAATTCGTCAATCCATTAATGCGAATTGATTTGTATTATTACTTAATAAACTGCATTACATAATCCAGATATCCTTGTCGTCCACCTTTTTTAGTCCAAAGTTTGATAGATGACTGGATTCGCTTCAAACATTCGGCAATTTCTGAGGCTGTTTTTGGTGCGACTTCCGAGTCAAGAGATTGAGAATTTTCATCTGATATTGATCCGCGTCCTAGTCTCCACTCACAGACTGCTTGCACTCTGTTAGCAACTTCTGCTGATGTTCCTCTCAGGGGACGCAATGTTACTGTTCTACCTTGTGCTTCTCCACTATAAAAGCGGATTAATGATTCAATGGCTGTTAATACCTCAGCATCAATCAGGTCAGGTTGTTCTTTGTAAAATTGCACAATCTCAAATTCCAGGTTTTGCAGAACGTCTAAGTATTCTTGTTCAAAAGTCATAATTTTTACGTTGTTGATAATATTGAGTTTTACCTGCGATTCCACATTTTACAGGAATTAGGTATTTAATTAAAGCACTATTTCGTTCTTGATATAGAAGCCCTAAAATCAATTTTGGGCTAATAGCTCAAGTCCGTTAAAACGGACTAAACTCATAATTAATAGTCGGCTTGAGCCGAGTTGTTCTATGAGACTCAGAGTTGAGTCTGAGGCGGAATGAATGGGAATGAAATAACCCTGTAGTTAATTAAAGCACTAGATTTTTTATTTGCATCTCTGTTGATTTTGATTTGTGATTGATTTTAAGAATATCCAATTTCTATCATTTTGAAAAATTCCTGCACTACTTCATCTGGATTTTGATAACACCTTGCAGCATCAAATCTTTCTACTACCTTAATACCGTTTTTCTTAAAAATCCTTTCTCTCTCTTGTTCTTCAACTCTGCGTTCTGCGGTATGATGTGGCCCATCAACTTCTAAAATACCCCATTTCCCGTTATAACAAATTAGAAAATCTGCTTCTTTATTTGCTCTACCGTTAGAAGTGGTGAGTCTAGCTAAAGAGTTAGGTAAAAATAACACTCCAGCACGGTCTAATGCTTCAGCAATTTTAATTTCTGTTTTTGATCGAAAACGTAATTTTTCCCAATTGTGTATTGTTTGGTTTGAAAAAAATTGAACGCCTTGATTATTGACTGTATTATCAATTTCGGGAGTCTTGCTTAAAACTAAATCTGTATTTTCTATAATCTTTTTGTATAATCTCTCAAACTCTCCAGGTTCAAAATTACCCTTTATAGGTCTTTTACTTTCTTTTTTTCTGATTTCTTTCAAAATTTCAGTTTCTTCATCAGTCCTTTGAGAATAATTTATAAGAAGATCAGAATCATACATTTCATCATATGTATAAACATATTTACAAACGATTCCATCAAGTTTAGTGCCACTATTAATATTCCAATCCTTGATACAAGCACCTGTCAGATTTGCATTATGAAAATTTGCATCTAATACCTTAGATCCTGATAAATTAGCATCACTTAAGTTCGCCCCACTTAGATTAGCTCCAGTAAGATCAACATCACTCAGATTAGCCCCACTTAAGTTAGCCCCACTTAAATTAACCCAACGCAAATTAGCCTCATTGAAGTAAGCTCCACTAAGGTTAGCATTATTTAGGTCAGCACTACATAAATCTACACACATTCAAGGCAAGCTCCACTGAGATTAGCTCCTCTCAGATTAGTTACAGGATCACCCCAACTTAGGTCAGCATAACTCAAATTAGCTTTAGAAAGGTTAGCATCTATCAAATTAGCACCACTAAGGTTAGCATCTATCAAATTAGCACCACTAAGGTCAGAATTGCTGAGATTGGCTGAATTTAGTTTAGCACTAGCTAGAATAGCTCCACTTAGGTTATATCCACTTAAATTAGCGTACCACAAAACAGGTACTAGACCTTTACCTAGATTGTCATATCTCCACTTATTCCAAACTTCTACACCTTGACTGAGTATTGCTAAATGCTCTTCATTTGACTTAAAGTTAAAAACCATTTTTATACCTAAACTTGTTAGCTTTTAAACGTAGTATTACATAACTTTAGAATCAAAACGCTTTATTCTGCTTTAACAGTTTATTTTATCAATATCCAAAAAATTTGATACTATATATAGTATCATGGCTCAATGAGCAAATTAAGAAAATTAGTAGTTCAATTCCTCAAACTACCTCCAGAAGTTCGATTTGAGGATGTGTGCTATCTCTTAGAAGCTTTTGGATTTGAGGAAAAACGTTCTAAAGGTAGCCATCATAGTTTTCGAGACTCCCAAGGTAAAAAGATAACTGTACCCAAAATAGGAGGACAGAAGGTTAAAGGAGTGTATGTCCAGCAAATAGTAGATTTATTAAATTTAGAAGAGTGGATGAATGAAAACACTGAACCAGACGAATAAACAAATTGAAAATCCATCCTTAGAATATTATTTAAGTTTGCAATATGCTGTTACTTTATACCCTGATCCAGAAGGGGGATATGTAGCGCAAATCAAGGATTTGCCCGGATGTCTCACCCAAGGGGAAACTCTAGAAGAGACGATGACAAATATTAATGAAGCGCGGGAGTTATGGATTGAAACGGCTTTTGAGGCGGGTGATAATATTCCTTTACCCAGTACGGATGATAGTTATAGCGGTAAGTTAATGCTACGAATGCCTAAATCTTTACATCGGCGTTTGGCTGAAACTGCGGAACGGGAAGGGGTGAGTTTAAATCAATATATTGTATCTTTGTTAAGTGCTGCACAATAACGGTAATTTGTCAAGAGTTGGAGACTGATTTCCTCAGAGATGGACACAGATTGACACAGGAAAAATCTGATTTTCTTAATTTTGAATTTTGAATTTTGAATTGCTATAGGGGAGATCGCTCTCCAATCACTTTAACTGATTTAAAGCAATTACAGAGCCACCGCCCCTAGATATTTGTAAAGTTATTAACAGCACTTTCTATTCAGCTGTAGCCAGTTCGGTGCTACCACGTGTGCGTTTTCTGGTCAGGGTGTTGTAAAGCATTAAGCCGATCGCTTTGATTAAGTTACCCTCTAATTCTTGGAACATTTTCATGTTGATGCCAAAAGCGGCATTTGCTTCTTCGACAATGCGATCGCCCATTGCATCATCTACAGGCATTTCATCTAAAGCTTGACGATACATAGCTTTAAAAGCTTTTTCATCCTCAATATCGGCAAACTCATAGAAAGCTGTTCCCTTGCCGTCAACTAAATTCATTGCGGTTTGGGCAATATTTTTGAGAATTTGTCCTCCAGATAAATCACCCAAATAACGAGTGTAAGAATGGGCAACTAATAACTCTGGTTCTGTGGCGGAAATTTCCCGAATCCTTTGTACATAAGCCTCACCAGCCGATGATAACTTAATCTGTTCCCGCCAGTTAAAACCAAAGTAGTAGGTTAAATCTTGCTCTAAACTTTGCTGACGGTTAAGTTGAGGAAAATAAATCTTGCCCACAACTGGGTGATTTTTGTGCTTTTCCATTTCCTCTTCCATTGCTGTGTACACAAAGTAAAAGTTAGCAACTAGCTTGCGGTAAGAGTTTCTTTCTACTACTCCTTTTAAAAAGCACTTGACAAAACCAACGTTTTCTGCCATTGTATGGGCTTTTTTTGTTCCCACACGTAGTTTAGAAGCTAAATTGCTGCTCATGCTAAATTTCTCAACTGTAAAAAGTCAACTGGTAGGGTTTTGATTTACGAATGACTAAAAAGCGCCACTAAAACGTTACATTAGAGCTATTTGATGAGAATTTATATTAAAAATCTTTAAGCACAAATTTATAGTAACTTTTTACACAAAAAATCTAGACAGGTATAGAAATTCGCAGTTTTGGGCGCAAAGGCTAAATTGTGGGCTGGATAATCTAGCTAGTAAAACCCTAAAACCCTCAGTTTGGGAGTGAAAAATTGACAAAAGTGAAAATTTAAGTCAATCCTTTTACTTAAATCTTTACATGAAAAGAAATATCTTGATTAATATTTTACTTACGTATTTTTACTCAAGACTAACGGAAAATCCTTCACTTTAATGAAACAAAAAAAGTCAGATATCAGCGAGAATTGTTTGATAAAGTGCTATTCTCCAGTGTGACTGTGTGGAGTGTGTGAAAGTATGGTCTCATCAATAACTCGGACTCAAGGCCAGATTCCTGAAGGTTCTCCAGAAATGGAAGTAATAACAGGAATTGACAGCAATTTTGCTCTAAATTTAATACCACTACCAGAAACTCCTTTATTTGGTACAGATGGCATTCGTGGTAAAGTAGGAGAATTGCTAACTGTACCCTTAGCTTGGCAAATTGGTTTCTGGGCAGGTATAGTTTTACGCAATCAGTCCCCGCAATTAGGGCCAGTAATTTTAGGCCAAGATTCTAGAAATTCTAGTGAGATGTTGGCAATGGCCTTGAGTGCCGGGTTAACAACAGCAGGGTTAGAAGTTTGGCATTTAGGTTTGTGTCCTACGCCCTGTGTAGCTTATTTGGTGAGTGTGACTGAAGCGATCGGCGGGGTAATGATTTCTGCTAGTCACAATCCGCCAGAAGACAACGGAATTAAGATATTTGGTGCAGATGGGGCGAAATTATCCCTGACATTACAGGCAGAAATTGAAGCGGGACTGCGAGGAAAACTCCCCACAGAAAGCGTAAAAAACTGCGGACGGCATTATTCACGGTTTGAGTTAGTCAAAAAATATGGTGAAGTGTTGCAAGCCCCCTTACAAACTGCCGTGAGTTTCCAAGGGTTGAAAGTTGTTTTAGATTTAGCTTGGGGGGCAGCTGTTGGGTTAGCGCCAACAGTATTTGAGGAAATGGGGGCAGAAGTTATCTGTTTACATCATGAAGCAGATGGCGATCGCATTAATGTCAATTGTGGTTCTACTCATTTAGATATTCTCCAAGCCGCAGTGAAAGAACATCAGGCCGACTTGGGTTTTGCTTTTGATGGCGATGCCGATCGCGTCCTAGCTGTGGATAATACTGGTAGACAAGTCAATGGCGATTATATTCTCTACCTCTGGGGGCGACATCTCCAACAACAGCAACAGCTACCACATAATCTGATTGTCTCCACAGTCATGGCTAACTTAGGCTTTGAGAAAGCTTGGCAACAGGTAGGCGGCAAATTAATTCGCACCGCCGTGGGTGATCAATATGTGCAAGCAGAGATGCTGAAAACTGGGGGAATGCTGGGCGGTGAACAATCAGGACATATTCTTTGCCGTCATTATGGCATTACTGGCGACGGTTTATTAACAGCCTTACACGTAGCCGCTTTAGTGAAATCTGCTGGTGTTTCCCTAGCTGAATTAGTAGATCAAAGCTTTCAAACCTACCCACAAATACTAAAAAATGTGAAAGTAGTAGACCGCGATCGCCGGTTAAACTGGAAACAATGTCAACCAGTACAAGAAGCGATCGCCCAAGCCGAGGCCGCTATGGGTGATAGTGGTAGAATCCTTGTCCGCGCCTCCGGTACAGAACCAGTAATTCGCGTTATGGTAGAAGCCGCCAACGCAGAACTAACCCAATACTGGACAAACCAATTAGTCGCTCAAGTCCAACAACATCTAGCCTAGAGTGTCAAAAAAAGGGTGTTGCGGTAATCAAGTATGAGTTTTGGGTGTAGAGATGTTCTATGGAACGTCTCTACAAGGGTTTTGATCTCCTAATTTCGGTGAAAACTGGGTGATTCCACAGCATTAAGTTAAACTGACAGATATTACAGCAGGTTTCAGGTAAATGAGGTACAAGCTTTAGGAAAGAAGCTTTATGTTAAGAGACTTTCAACTCTGTTCCCTGTTTCCTGCTGTAAACTTTGGCAAATCCGAACAAACAAGAGTTAAACTGATACTTTTCCGTATCTCCAGCCGCAATCACAGATTACAGCCGTTTTCAGTTGGCTAAATTGCCTCCACATCCCAGTTGTCAACCTTTGACTTAGCATCAACCACTCATGGCTAAACCAAAGCAGAAAACCAAACAGGGAAAAAAGCAGAAATCAACAGCACCTACCCTTAGTCTCAAAGAACAACTCGCCAAAAAGCGAAAAGCTGCCCAAGACCGGAAAGAATTGACTAGCGTACTTTCCACAACTTTTGCAACAGCCTTCTTTGTTGGTTTCGTATTATTTTTTGTTGGGGGAATTAAAGCGGCCGTTCCTGCCGTTTTGGGCATTATAGTCCTGTTCCTTTCCTTCAAATATCCCCGCTATGCCCTGTTTGCATTCCTCATCTATGTACCTTTTGGGGGGACAATTACTTACTACATTGGTAATAGTCCCATCCTCCAACTAGCAAAAGATGCTTTTTACATCCCCGTCCTCATCAGCACATGGCAAACTTGTAAAAAACAAGGTTTACCCTTCATTCTGCCTAAAAAAATTCAAACTCCATTTTTTCTCGTCTTAGGTTGCAGTCTTCTCACCCTCATCTTTATCAATGGTGGGCAGCAATTTAGTCCTTCTAGTGTCGAATTTGGGAAAAAAGTAGCCCAAGAAATGCCTCTAGGGATGGGTATTTTAGGATTAAAAGTATTTTTAGGTTATGTTCCCCTCATTACTTGTGTTTATTACTTGATTAGGAACAAACGAGAATATTTATTCTTATCACGTCTGCAAATTGTCCTCATCCTTACCTGCTGTGTTTTAGGTTTTATCCAGTATTTTTTATTATTAACAGGTGTTTGTGAAGGTACACGCAACTTAGAAGGAGATGCTTTATTTAAAGCCTCTTTAGAAGCTAGATGTTATTTTGGTGGTGCTTTAGTTTATAGTCCCCAAGAAGGCATGATTCGTCTTCCAGGTACATTTGTCGCTCCTTGGCAATGGGCATGGTTTTTAATCTCTAGTACCTTCTTTACCTTTGCCACTGGCTTTGCTGATCCCTCAATTATATGGCGGATTATTAGTTTAATTTCTTTAGCATCAGTAGTTGTTAATGCTGTAATTTCTGGACAAAGAATTGCTTTAGCTTTAGTACCAATCTGCTTTATTATTTTACTGATTCTGACTGGGCAAATTGGCAACCTGAAAAAATTTATTCCGATTGGCATAGGACTAGCATTAGTTTTGGGAATTGCGATGGTTAGCTACCCAGAAGTAGTACAAGAAAGAGTAAACAGTTTTTTTGGACGTTGGGAAGCTTCCCCACCTCATGAATTTATTGTTGGACAATTTGAAGAAAACTGGAAGAATGTAGATACTATCATTGGTACTGGTTTAGGTCGAGCCACTAACTCAGCCCGTGCTTTGGGTTCCACAAAATTAGTAGAAACCTATTACCCAAAAGTATTATATGAAGTAGGAATTGTGGGTGTAATTGCCTTTTTTATCTTTGTCAATGCCCTCACTTTTATTGCCTTCAAAACATATCGCTCCATCAAAGATCGTAACTTAAGAATTTACGCTGGTTCTATGTGGGTATTTATACTTTTTATTAGTTATAATACTTATTACTACCCCTTAGATGTAGATCCTGTAGCAGTTTATTATTGGTTTTTTGCAGGACTTTTATTTAAGTTACCAGTGATAGATAAACAGGAAAGAGAACTTGCTGAAGCTAACCAACCTGAAATTCAAAATAAACGCCTTAAAACAAAAGTCACAGTTTAATCAATATGGTGAAATTTGATATTAATGATCAACAATATTTACAGCATAACTCAGGAGTCAGCAGAATTTAAGATTTTAGATTTTAAATTGTGAATTGAACATCCAAAACTGAAGGGTCAGGAGAGAAAGCTGCATGTGGTCTAGCGTTTTGATTTTTAGTTTATAAGTACCTCGTAAAAGTTAATTACCCAGGAAAATAGAGAGATGGATATTTAACGCAGATGGACGCAGATGGACGCTGACGGACGCAGATGGGTAGTTTTCATCCTAGTAAATCATTGACGTTGATTTGTAAATGATTTTGCATCAGGGCTTACCTCATGCACTTGCCATCTGCTGTCAGTATTCCTCATCTAATATCTTGTTCCATATTTTAATCATTCTCCAAACTTTTGCTACAAGTAAATATTCAATAGCCAGAATTTGTCCAACTTTAGATAGTTTTATGTTTTGGTAATCTGTAGTGAGAAAATATTGAGTAATTTATGGTTTGTTTGGGTATTAGCACAGAAGCAGAACATAAATAATCCAGAAAGACAAGATGATTTATTTTTTGATTATCTTAGATTAAGACATTAGCCCAGGTAGAGAATATGATTTATTTTTTGATCATTTCTATGAACACCAACAGCAGGGTTATACTGAGTTTTGGCAAAAGTAATTATTACCAAAATTTTTGCCTGTTTGGACTGGGTATGGATTTTTTAGTATAAAAATATGAATAATCAACCAAAAGTTTCAGTAATTATTCCCACTTATAATCGAGAGAAAACCCTACGAGATAGTATAGAGGATGTATTAAAGCAAGATTATGCTAATTTTGAGATTTTGGTAGTTGATCAAACAGCAAAACATGAACCAGAAACTCAAGCTTATTTGGAAGATTTGGCGATCGCGGGTAAAATTCAACTATTCTGCTTAAATTGGGCAAGTTTACCAGGAGCGCGGAATTATGGTGTACGTCGTTCAACTGGTGAAATCATTGTGTTTATTGATGATGATGTAAATCTCACACCAGGATTTTTAGCAGCCCACGTCAAAAACTATTTACAAAATCCAGAAATAGGAGCTGTTGCTGGTAGAGTATTTGACAGAATGAAGTTAGGTGAATCTGGTGGTGATTTGCAGATTGAAGACCTACCTCCCCAAGCAATGAACCCCGGCATAGCTTGGTATTACATTGATTTAGTGCATACTATAAAACCCCAACAAGTAATTACCGCGAGGGGTTGTAATATGTCTTTTAGACGCGAAATTTTTACTAAGTACGGACTAAAATTTGATGAAAGGTTTCGCGGTAGTGCAGTGCGAGAAGAATCTGACTTTTGTTTACGCTTACGGCAAACAGGGTATAAAATTTGGTATGACCCAGAAGCCTATTTAGTTCACTTAGGGGAAGAAACGGGAGGATGTCATGACCTTAGTACGCGATCGCTAAAATATCAACTTAACTTTTATCACAATCACTTCTTGATGGGGCTAAAAAACCTCACCTTCAGCCAAGCTTTGCAACTCTATTTCCGTCTGTTTGATTGTCATGTTCTAGGAAACCCACCCTGTTATAAAAGCGGTTCACCAATCAAAATTTTTACTCGCGCTCTATTCTACATCGTCGGTTTTCTCACAGCATTAGCCACCATTTTACAATCACTTTGGCATGACGGACAAATTTACAGTTGCTTGGATAAACAAATCGAAATGTCTTAACTGTCAATAGTTTCTAATTTTTCAATGCATCAAATTACTATTACCAGATACTCTAAATAAATGAAAATTCTTGTTGCCAGCCACACCTATATCGTAGACCTTAACTGTGAAAAGTTACGAGCTTTATCACAACTTGAACCAGGAATTGAAGTGATAGTTGTAGTCCCCAAAATTTGGAACCCAGGTGGTGTACATGATGAAAAAGAAATCATCAGAACCAAATACCAAGACGAAGGCTCATTTAAAATTGTCCCTGTTTCTAATTTTAGCCAAAATCATCAGGGGCTACTCACCTTTGGTACGGATTTAATCCCTCTATTACAAAAATTCCGCCCGCAAATTATCCAGGTTGAACAAGGTTCTAGGGGTTTAGCTCATGCTCAAATGATATTTTTAAATCAACTCTTAGGCTTAAAAGCTAAAAATGTATTTTTTACTTGGTGGAATTTGCCTTATGAGCTAAAATTCCCGATTTCCCTATTAGAAAAATATAATCTTAAACACAGTCACGGCATTATCTCCGGTAATCAAGATGGAGCAGAAATTTTACGCCAGCGTGGTTATCAAGGGGCAATAGAAGTTATGCCCCAGTTGGGTGTAGATGAAACTCTATTTAAACCCCAACCCCAGCCAGAATTAGCTGCTAAATTAGGTTTTAGACCAGATGATTTTGTGGTAGGATTTGTAGGTCGATTTGTCCCAGAAAAAGGTATAATCACACTATTAAAGGCATTAGCAACTTTAGCTCATAAATCTTGGAAATTATTGCTATTAGGACGGGGTGAATTACAAGCAGAAATAATTAAAACCGCAACAGAAAATAATCTTCAAGACCGGGTGGTAATTGTCGAGAGTGTACCCCATGATCAAGTCGCTAATTATATCAATTTAATGAGTACCTTGGTGTTACCGTCCGAAACTACTTATAAGTTTAAAACATTAACTGCTGTAGGCTGGAAGGAACAATTTGGCCATGTGATAATTGAGGCTATGGCTTGCCAAGTACCTGTAATTGGTTCTGATTCTGGTGAGATTCCCTATGTAATTGGTGATGCTGGTTTAATCTTTCCTGAAGGTGATGCTCAAGCCCTAGCTAACTGCCTATTGCAATTAATAGAAAGCCCTAATTTAACTCAAAAATTAGGAGAACTAGGTTATCAAAAAGCCATGTTAAAGTATACCAATAAAGCTCTAGCTAAACAGCAGTTGGAATTCTATCAAAAGATTTCTAACTAGCTATTATTAATTAGTCATTAGTCATTAGTCAACATCCCAAACAACTGACAACTGACAACTGACAACCATCAAGAAATGAAAATTCTGCAAATCATCCCCTCAATTTCTTTAATATACGGTGGCCCTAGTCAAATGTTACTAGGATTAGCCCCAGCCTTAGCAAGAGCAGGTACAAAAGTTACAATTCTGACAACTAATAGTAATGGCGACACTGGTCAAAAACCTCTGGATGTACCTTTAAATTGTCCTATTCAGCAGGATGGTTATGAAATTATTTACTTTCATTGTGCGCCATTTCGTCGCTATAAATTTTCGTTGAGTTTATTAACATGGCTCAAAAATCATATTCATGAGTTTGAAGTCGCTCATATTCATGCTTTATTTTCGCCAATTAGCAGTGCAGCCGCAATTGTTTGTCGTCAATATAATTTACCCTATATTTTGCGTCCGTTAGGCACTCTTGATCCTGCTGATTTACGGAAGAAAAGACAATTAAAATGCTTGTATGCAGCGATTCTTGAACGGTATAATTTAGCTGGTGCAGCAGCTATTCATTTTACGAGTGAACAAGAAGCAAAAGTCTCTGAGAGATTTGGAGTATCTACGCGAGATTTAGTAATTCCTTTGGGTGTTATTCCTCCAGTTAGTTATGAAGGAGAAATCAGAAAAAAATTTAATATTCCTAGCCATAAACCTTTAATTATATTCATGTCGAGAATTGACCAAAAAAAAGGTTTAAATTTATTAATTGCAGCACTAGAAAAATTATTACTTGATAATTATGAATTTCATTTTGTTTTAGCTGGATCTAATCCTCAAGATCCGACTTATGAGCAGCGAATTAAATTGCAAATCGAAAATTCACCTTTGCGATCGCATACTACCATGACTGGATTTGTGAGTGGCGAATTAAAAGCCAGTTTACTCCAAGCGGCGGATTTATTTGTTTTACCTTCATACTATGAAAATTTTGGTATTGCTGTGGCTGAGGCGATGGTAGCAGGTGTACCTGTATTGATTTCTGATCAAGTTTATATTTCCCCACAGGTGCAAGAGAGTGAGTCTGGTTGGGTGGGTAAAAATAATGTAAAAGTCTTAGTGGAGCTACTAAAAACAGCCTTATCCGACCCCCAAGAACGTCAACGCCGGGGTTTAAATGCCAAAAAATACGCCTTAGAACATTACAGTTGGGATGCGATCGCACGACAAATAGTTCAAGTTTACCAAGAAATTCTAGATACTAATTAGTAAGTATTCAGTCATCAGCTATCAGCTTTCATCAAAATACTGATAGCTTCAACCAATTAACTTCTATTACCCTTTAACTAGATTTTTCTTGTATTGAGATTTTATAAATTCTAGAGCTGGTAACTCGATAGTATAGGTTAATAAGCCAGCAACAGCAATTGCGATACATGCTTTAATGATGATGGAAAGTTCTATTGGTAAATTGGCAAATAAAGGGGCGATTAACCAATTAACTTGTAAATGAATCAAGTAAAGAGAATAGGAGATAGTACCCAAAAATACTAAAGGACGGATTGATAAACTCCGTAATTTGTCAGTAATTACTAAGTAAATCATAATTACGAAAAAAGCAAAAAACAGAAAAGAGTACCAGGGTGTGTCTGGTATATAATCAAAAGCTTTAGTCAAAATACATAATAGAATAATTCCTATGCGATAGAGAGAAAATCCCCATGTCTTACATTGATATAACATAATGCCCGCTATAAAAAGCACAGCCCGCCCTTGGAGTAATAAAAAATTTATTTTAATCCATTCTTTCAAAGAGATGACTATATTGACTAAATTTAATGGCTGATTAGAAAATGCTGCTACACCTAGTTGATTTGCAGATACAAATTCCAACTGATTTGGTTGATTCATCGCCACTAAAGATAAATTACCAACATCAGCACTAGTATAACCTTTGATTGTATCTACCAAGACAATAAACGCCCAAATACCACAAATCAAATCAATATGTTTGACCAATTTTAATCGATAAATGAGCAGCATAATTACATAAAAACATATCTCTAAGGTCAGAGTCCAGTACACAATATTAACTGATTTTTCTCCTAATAAGCCGTGAAAAATCAAAAAATTCCCAATGATATCATAGATATTTTCAGTTCGGGGTTGAGCAATTCTGGCAACATTTGTAATCAGGATAGTAGTGATTACTGATATTAGATAAATTGGATATAATCTAGCGAACCTACCGACAATAAAATCAAAACTCCTACTCAGTCTTGTGATACTGATTAAAATCACAAATCCACTAATAATAAAAAAAACTTGTACACATTCTTCTAGATAATGAAAATATTGATAAGGGTGATAACCCGTCCATTGATGGGAGCTTGCATAATGAAATAGGACTATGCCTAATGCGGCTAGTCCTCTAATAGCATCAATTTCCAGCAGTCTATTCATGTTTTTAATTGGGAGTATTCAATCTTTGAAATTATATCAATTCGCTCTTTCCCAAGCGCGTTGAATTTCGGTAATTGCTTGGTTGTTTGGAGGCGGTAGAGTTTGAATATTTGGTGCTACTTCCGCACCAGGAATATTTTGACTCCAAGGACTATTAGGCACAGTTTTGATATCTACAGATTTATTTACAGGACGGAAACCGTACTGTACAAATACTGCTTGTTGTTCAGGTTGAGTTAAGAAATCCAGAAATTTTCTTGCTGCATTTGCTGTTCCTGTATCTACATCTCGGCTGACAATTATAGCAGTAGCAGTAGATTCAACTGAAGGGTTTAAATAATAAATTTGGTAACGATTATTTTGGTTAGCTGCTGACTGTGACCAACGATAAAGAGCTATACTCTCATATACAGTTGCTACATCAGCATCATTAGTCCCTCTAGTGATGAATTCTTGTAACAAAATATCTGTGGAACGAGGTGGCTGATAGACG
>DATGXQ010000140.1:0-8644 GCA_035298905.1 Nostocaceae cyanobacterium
TGACAGAAAAGATTATTACTTCTCCCCTCTCCCCTCTCCCCTACCCGTGTCTCCCCTCCCCTCTCCCCTCTCCCTCCCCGTGTCTCCCCTCCCCGCGTCTCCCCTCTCTCTATCCTCTTATATGTGTATAAATTAAATTAAAGTAAAATTTTAACAGTGAGCAAATTTTAGACAGATTTAAGATTCTGATATGAAAGATTTTAGTGGCAATACAATATAAATCTAAAATCTAACATCAATATAATGTTTCATCTCTGGGGTCTATTAGTTATTGTAATTGTCTGCCCACTCTTAGGGGCAATGCCTTTGATTGCTTGGATTACACGCGCTTTTACAGGCAAGCAGTTGGCACAAATTGGTACAAAGAATGTAAGTGTATCTGCCGCCTTCTATCATGGCGGTAGATTAGCGGGGATTCTGGCTGTGACATCAGAAGCCCTGAAAGGGATCATTGCTGTTTCGTTAGCTCATGCTTTCTTTCCCTCCCAAGGAGTTTGGGAGTTAATAGCTTTGATTTCTTTGGTGGTTGGTAGATATTTTGTGAGTAGAGGTGCAGGAACGACAAATGTAGTTTGGGGGTTCTTGCTACATGATCCTCTAGCCACTATATATATAACCATCATTGCCACGCTGAGTTTTATAGTTTTGCGCGATCGCCAAAAAATCAAATATGGAATTTTAATTTTTTCTCCTGTGGTAGTAGCGATTCTCCATTCAGGAGATTATCCGAGAATCTTGGCAGCGATCGCCTTAGCGGGGTTAATGGGTTGGATTTATAACCAAATTCCTGATGATCTCAATCTGCCCATCCAGGAGGCTGAACCAGCATCTCAAGGGATGATGGCTTATCTACAAGGTGAACAAACAAGCAGCGTGAGCGCAGCATCTCACAGTGAAGGTGGGTCGTTCACTATTATTACTCTGGATGATGAACTAGATCCCGCCCTAGTGGGAGAAAAAGCCGCTACCCTAGCACAGCTAAAACGTTGGGGTTATCCAGTTCCTAAAGGCTGGGTACTAGCACCAATGGATGATCCTACAGTGTTAGTAAATTTCCTCCAACCTTCCGAACTTTCTCCCTTGGTAGTCCGTTCCTCAGCCATCGGTGAAGACTCAGAACTGGTTTCGGCGGCGGGACAGTATGAAACTGTAGTTAATGTCACCAGTCAACAACAACTAGAAGAGGCGATCGCCACAGTCCAAGCATCTTATAACAATCCGGCTGCTGTCCAGTATCGCCGCGATCGGGGTGCAAAAGATACAGGTATGGGGGTATTAGTCCAGCAACAAGTCCAGAGTGTTTATTCTGGTGTAGCTTTTAGTCGTGATCCCATCAGTCAACAAGGGGATGCGGTGGTGATTGAAGCTTTACCCGGAAGTCCAGTTCAGGTAGTTTCCGGGAAAGTGACACCAGAAGAATATCGGGTGTATGTGGTAGGAGAAGACAAGCTATCTTGCGTCCAATTTGAAGGATCGGGACGCATTCCCCACGCCTTAATTAAGCAAGTCGCCTACTTAGTCCGGCGCTTAGAAAAGCGTTATCATGGCGTTCCTCAAGATGTAGAGTGGAGTTACGACGGACAAACCCTGTGGGTATTGCAGACCAGACCTATTACCACTTTATCGCCAATCTGGACAAGGAAAATAGCGGCGGAAGTCATACCGGGAGTAATTCACCCCTTAACATGGTCAATTAATCGTCCTTTGACTTGTGGAGTGTGGGGAGAACTGTTTACCCTGGTTTTAGGCGATCGCGTCCGGGGGCTAGATTTTAATGAAACAGCCACATTACACTATTCTAGGGCTTACTTTAACGCCACATTTTTAGGCGATATCTTCTTGCGGATGGGTTTACCGCCAGAAAGCCTAGATTTCCTCACCCGTGGCGCAAAAATGAGTAAACCGCCCCTCAATTCCACCTTGGAAAACTTACCAGGTTTAACGAAACTGCTACAGCGTGAAATTAACTTGGATAAAGACTTTAAGCGAGATTATCGACGGTATTTTATCCCCAGCTTAACCCAGTTAGCCAATGAACAGGTAGAACAATTTGAACCCCATCAACTCTTAAACCGAGTAGACATGATTCTGGATTTGCTGCACCGCAGTACACATTTCAGCATCTTAGCACCTGTAAGTGCAGCCTTGCGTCAAGCAGTGTTTGGGGTCAAAGATGAAGAAATCGACCATAGTGTGACACCAGAAGTAGCATCCTTGCGATCGCTACAAATTTTAGCCGCCGATGCGCGGGAAATATTACCAGAAGTTCAACCAGACAAGGTTTTTGAACAATTAGCACAAACCCCAGACGGCGAAAAAATTCTCTATGAATTTGAAGAATTACTGCAAGATTACGGTTATTTGAGTCAGGTAGGAACTGATATTTCCGTCCCCACTTGGCGAGAACAACCCCAATTAGTGAAAAATCTGTTTATCCAGTTATTAAAAGATAGCGAACTGAGTCATTCTTCTTCCGAGAGAAAGAATCAACGCCAACTGGTGCAAAAACGAGTAGATTTAAGAGGAAGAGTTACCGAAGTTTATTCCCGCCTATTGGCAGAATTACGCTGGACATTCCTCACCTTAGAACAAAAATGGTTACAAGCTGGAGTATTACAGCAGCCAGGGGATATCTTTTTCTTAGAAATCAATGAAATTCGCAGTTTGGTGACTGTTAGTGATTTGGTATTGCGGAATCAATTACCTGATTTAATCCAAAAAAGGCGATCGCAATATCAACAAGATAGCCAAATCACCGATGTTCCCCCACTGGTTTACGGCTACAATCCTCCTCATCCTACACCTGTGACTATCGATCGCTCAGACAACATCTTATTAGGTATTCCCGCCAGCCATGGCCAAGTCGAAGGAAAAGTGAAAGTATTACGCAGCCTACAGGAAGTCGGAGATATTGACCGGGGAACGATTTTAGTAGTACCTTACACCGATTCCGGCTGGGCCCCCTTCCTCGTCCGGGCGGGTGGCTTAATTGCCGAAGCTGGTGGTAAACTTTCCCACGGGGCGATCGTTGCTAGGGAATATGGTATACCAGCCGTCATGGATGTCCGGGGAGCTACTTACATTCTGCAAGACGGTCAATCAGTCAAAATAGACGGTTCTAAAGGTATTGTTGAACTAGCCAAAGACTGGAAACCGTAATGATTATTACCTCATTAACAGAACTTCCCGAAGAATCAGTTTCCCACAACCCGGAAATCAAAAAAAAGGTCATGTTACGTTTTGGTGACTTACCCCACCTCACCAACTTTTCCCAGTCACGGTTTGCACCCGGACAAATTGCTTCAGCACATTCTCACCAAGATATGTGCGAGGTGTTTTTTGTCGAAGCAGGTACAGGGGTAATTGACATTAACAATCAAGAATACCCCTTAATCTCTGGAAGTTGTATAGCAGTAGAACCCGGAGAAGTTCACGAGATTAAAAACACAGGTACTACTGAATTAGTTCTCACCTACTTTGGTTTACGAGTGTAAATATCAATTTGCTTGCAATGCGTCTTCAGTTTCTATGATGCTAAATAGATTTATTATGTTCTAAAGCCCTGATCTAATCAGGATGTACCTGATTTTTCCGCAAATCAGCACCTTATTCAGACTTTAATATTGATCAACGCTTTTATTTACAAGAGTTTTAGAACTAGGTCACTACTTAGCATCTTCAGGACTGAAGATCCAGTAAGTAATTTAATTTCCTTTGCTTGCATAAAACCTCTTTCTTTGAGAGTAGAGTATTCATCACCACAACTTCCATGTAAACAATCAATCCAGATGATGCGTAAAAATTCTTTAGTTGTAGCTTTAGTATCTACACTTAGTCTTTTGTCTTTCTCACATTCTGCTCAAGCCATAATTTCAACAAATGCAATTACAACAAACGGGATATCATTTAATGCATTGACACAGAATGGGATAACAATAAATGGTCTTGAAAATAACGGATTAAGTAGGAATGCAATTTACGTTAATGGGATACAAATCAATGGACTGACATTTAATGGTCTATTTGTAAATGGATATATATCCAATGGTGTATCAGTAAATGGAACGAACTTTAATGCAGTCTGGCCTCAAGGGGTACAACTTAATGGAATAAATGACAATGGATTGCAACTAAATACTAATATTAAACAATCCCCTCAGATTAAACCAGAGCAGGTTTTCACAAAAACTGGATTAACTTTGTCAAGTCCTAATTTTAGCACTATTCGCGTAGAAGGTGGGCGTTTAGTTGGTGTTAAATAATAACCTGATTAGGGATTAGATAAAATATAGAAACTACAGAGAAAGCTGAGAAAAACTCTGTTTTTCTATATTTTTTTAACTACTCCTCACTAACTTTTCTGGTTCTAGTGCTGATAATCCCATAAGGAGAGAAATATAAACTTTTGAGAGAAGAACGTAATATATAGCAATCCTAAATCATTTATGAACTCTAACTGTTAAGAGTTCCCTGTTAAGAGTTCCCTTCTCTCCACAAGTCAGTTCACAACTCAGATTGGATTGCTATAGACTGAAAGATTATTAATACATACTATGAGTTTTAAATTTTTCCTACGCTTCCTGTTATCGTTTTTATTATTGCTAACAATTTCCGGGGGTTGTAATATGGCGCAATCTCCACGACCAGAAGCAAAACAAACTCCAGCCGAGTTAAATATTTCACCATCAATAAAACCAAAAGCAATAGAGTCAACTGTTCCACTTACCCAAGATAATTTACAAGCTACCGAGATAGTTGGTTTTGATGATTTGGGTAGAAAATTAACTTTTCAAATTCGTGGGGCGGAAGTTGACCCCAAAGATCCAGAAAAAGAAATATATCTCTATACAGTCTTTTATAAAGATAATAATCAACAGTGGCAAAATCTTTGCAAAGGTGATGCTACTTACCCAGCGAGAGCGATCGTCCTTCAAGGTTCATGGGATAGTACAGGCGCTTATAACGCAAATGATCAATTAGTAACATTTAGTTGTGCAAATGGGGCATTAGGTAAATGTGTACGCTTTGGCTATAAACCTTGGAAAACAGAACAGGGAAAATCCCTACGAGATTATCACCAAGCTTGTGTACGCATGGTACGCGCTGATTACTGTGGTGATGGGGTAGGTCATACTAAAAATGGTACACCTATTAATCTTTATGATTTTGCAGGTATCCAAAAATCAGATCCAGCACCTAATATGCAGTTTGAAGCAGCTTGGAGTGGAAACGGGGCCCAATGTATTAATCATGTACGCTGGCCAGAAGGTTTAGATTATGTAAAACGGGTTTGTCCGCAGAGGTTAGCTGTTCCAGGTGCAAAAAATCAATGTGCAACAGCCCAACAAGCTAGACAAAATTTTCCTCAAGCTTTGCTATTTAATGATTCAATTGTCAGAACTCGTTAACAATTGATTGAAAAGCGATCGCTCATCCTTTTAAGATGATGCTTGCACCATACCAGAAGTACGGTAGAGGCTTGCTGGAACACACCTCAGCGACATACGCGCGATCGCCTTTTGGCAATACTAATCTTTGCCCATCAAATGCTGTTTGCTGTAGTAGTAATAGAGGTAAATCTATCGTTTGAATAGACAAGGGATTTACATAGTCTCTAGGCAATACTTTTTATCATTAATTATCTATGATTGCTCTATAAATCATTAATCATTAGTCAGAACATCAATTCCCTGTCACCACTTATATTTTATAACTTTTATCTTTCTAGTAAAGATAGATTATTACTTTTCCCTTCCAAGGGAACTTTATCAAGCTAGAACTAACTCAATCATATTGCCAAACAATAATTTTCATAGAAAAGAACTGATACATCAGTGATTTTCTAGCTTAACAAAGGTCAATGATAAGTTTTTCCTTATAGGTGCAATCTAATATTTATTTAATAATTGCGGTTCAAAAGTGAACCACTTCAACAAGAAAACCTGTAAACTATTTTCAACAAGCCAAGTGATAATCCTTCATCACCCAAAGCCAACACCATAATCCGATTCTTGCTCTTAATCACGGAGTTAGCAGTTTTTACTGAATAACTGCTAATTTCGCTTTCCTTAATATGGGAATTTTTAATGTCTTTGCAAGCAAATTTTTATTTGTCTTGTAGAAATTTTCATACCTAAAAATGGAGATATTATGACACAGTTTTGGCAAAACACTTCTCGCCGCAAATTTATTTTAACAGCAGGTGCTTCAGCCGGGGCAGTATTTCTCAAAGGCTGTTTAGGTAATCCACCTGAAGATTTAACTAGGGGTGGTGCAACTACACAAACTGCTCAACCCGTGGTTAATTTAACTCCAGAACAACAGCCAGAAACTACCAAGGTTAAATTAGGCTATATTCCCATTGTAGAAGCTGCACCATTAATTATCGCTAAAGAAAAAGGCTTTTTTGCTAAATATGGGATGAAAGATGTAGAACTGGCGAAACAAGCTTCTTGGGGTGCAGCAAGAGATAACGTAGAAATTGGTTCTGCTGGTGGTGGTATTGATGGCGGACAATGGCAAATGCCAATGCCACATTTAATTACCGAGGGTTTAATTACCAAAGGTAATCAGAAAATTCCTATGTATGTGTTAGCTCAATTAATAACACATGGAAATGGAATTGCTATAGCTTCTAAACATCAAGGTAAAGGCATTAGTTTAAAACTCGCTAGTGCAAAATCTCTATTTACTCAACTCAAATCATCCACACCCTTTACAGCTGCTTTTACCTTTCCCCACGTTAATCAAGATTTATGGATTCGTTACTGGTTAGCAGCAGGTGATATTGACCCAGATGCAGATGTCAAACTCCTTACAGTTCCAGCAGCACAAACCGTCGCCAACATGAAAACCGGAACAATGGACGCTTTTAGCACCGGCGACCCCTGGCCATTCCGCCTTGTTCAAGACAAAATTGGTTTTATGGCTGCATTAACAGCTGAAATCTGGAAAAACCACCCAGAAGAATATTTAGCCATCCGTGCAGATTGGGTTGATAAATATCCCAAAGCTACCAAAGCCATTCTTAAAGGCATTATGGAAGCACAACAATGGTTAGATAATTTTGAAAATCGTAAGGAAGCAGCACAAATTCTTGCTGGTCGTAATTACTTTAATCTACCCAATCCAGATATTTTATCTGACCCCTATCAAGGTAAATATGACATGGGAGATGGTCGCAAAATTGATGATAAATCAATGGCAGCTTATTATTGGAAAGATGAAAAAGGTAGTGTTTCTTATCCCTATCAAAGTCATGATTTATGGTTCATAACTGAAAATGTTCGTTGGGGATTCTTACCCAAAGATTACATTGACAATAATGCAGCTAAAGCCAAAGAATTAATCAAGAAAGTAAACCGCGAAGATATTTGGAGAGAAGCAGCTAAAGACTTAGGTGTGAGTGCGGCTGATATTCCTACTAGCACATCTCGCGGTGTAGAAGAGTTTTTTGATGGTGTGAAATTTGACCCAGAAAAACCAGCAGAATATCTCAATAGTTTGAAAATTAAAAAGGTGACTATTTAATTACAGCGTTGAAAGTCTCTGAGCATAAGGCTTTGTGACTAAAATTTGTACCTCATTTACCTGAAATATGCTGTATTTTTCATTGGTCATTAAGCATTAGATTTTTTTGAAAGGAGCAAGAATTGTATGACAGTAGCACAGAGAAGAAATAACCCTAAGTTTGATAATAGCTTCCTCAGCAGTTTGCAGAAACAGTTTCCCAATGCTGTACCACCAACTATTGCTATTATTGTCTTTTTAGCTATTTGGCAATTATTTTCTTTAACTCCGGGTGCAACTCTACCCGGGCCAATTAAGGTAATTCAAGAAACTTGGATTTTGATTTTATATCCTTTCTACGACAGAGGCGGTACTGATAAAGGTTTGTTTTGGCAAATTCTCGCCAGTTTGCAGAGGGTAGCGATTAGCTATATTTTGGCGGCAATTGTGGGAATTGGTTTAGGGATTTTGATAGGTGTCAATAAAACCATGTCTAAAGCCTTAGACCCGATTTTTCAATTATTGCGGACAGTACCGCCATTAGCTTGGGTTCCTATTTCCTTAGCAGCATTACGCCAAAATGAACCAGCAGCTTTATTCGTAATTTTCATTACGGCGATTTGGCCAATTTTGATTAACACTGCTGTAGGTGTTACCCAAATTCCCCAAGACTATAACAACGTAGCTAAAGTGCTACAACTCAACCAAAGACAATATTTTACTAACATTCTCATTCCCGCAGCTTTACCCTACATTTTTACAGGTTTGAGAATTGCGATTGGTTTAGCTTGGTTAGCGATTATTGCAGCAGAAATCGTCATGTCTGGGATTGTGGGAATTGGTTTCTTTATTTGGGATGCTTATCAAAATAATGATGTGAGTGAAGTAATTCTGGCGTTGGTTTATATCGGTGTAGTTGGTTTACTTCTCGATAAATTTATGGCTTGGTTACAGAATTTAATTCTGCCAACTGAACAGAAATAGTGATGGAGGAAGAGACGCGGAGACGCGGGGACACGGGGACGCGGAGAAAGAAAGACAAAGAAAGACAAAGTAAATTCTCCCCTCTGCCCCTCTGCCCCTCTGCCCCCCCGCGCAGCGTCAGCGTTAGGATTTCTGCCAGTAGACCTCTGCC
>DATGXQ010000141.1:0-7466 GCA_035298905.1 Nostocaceae cyanobacterium
ATGCTAAAAGACTTTCACTCCTGTTCCCTGTGAAGAGTTCCCTGTTTCCTGCTGTACTAATATTAATTAAAAAACCTGTAACATTTTCAAAATATTGTCAAGATATAATCAAGATATAATTTTGAAGAAGAACTTTTTACACTGCTAAAGATATAAGCAGCGTTCTTTCTTGTTTAGTAGTGATGGTGAAACACCCACTTTCTCCGTGAGATGCTATCTGTAGCTTGCTGCTCTGGAGGAGTAAGGTGATCTCACCACTGGAAAATCAAGACATAATTACTCTGGGTAAATTTTATCCTTCCCAAACATCTTGAAGAATATGGCTCAAACAAACTACACTCGGAAAATGAATTTCATTTATCAACCCCCCACCACAGAATGTGGTCAACGTAGAGGTTGCCTATTCTATGATTTGGGTTGTTCTCAAAATCTTACTCATTCCTCTTGTCAGCACAACCTATGGAGTCGCATTTCTACCAGGACTCAAACTGATTTGCCTAGTCTAGATAACACAGAACTGGAGCGTCCTTTTTGTGACCTCAGATCAAGAAATATCTTTACCAAGCAAGTGCTTACAGGAACAGCAAAATGAGAATGAAGAATAGTTTTATTGTCTAGTTTGCTCTCCTAACTAGGGTTTTGATTTGGTACTTTCACAAATACCTTATCTTCTTTGATTCTTACTTCATAAGATTGTAAATAAACATTAGGTACAGTTAAACATTGACCTGTAGTTAATTGATATTGAAATCCATGTGAGGGACAAGTAAGAATCGAATTTTCTACCTTACCTTTACTCAAAGGCTGACCAAGATGAGAACAAGCATTAAGATAACAAACAATTGTTGCGTCCTGGCGAGATAAAATTAAAGATTTGTTAGCAACTTCTACTGTAAATAAACCCGATGGGGGAATCTGATCTAAATTGGCTACCTTTAGCCAATAAGATTCTGTAGGTAGAGGAAAAGGGCTGATAAAAGTAGTAGTGTGAATTGTATTTGTAGTTGTGCTACTGTTATTAACGGCAATTACTTTTTTAATTTCTGGACAATGCTTTTTAATTGCTTGTTCTACACCGTGAGATAAAGTTAATGTGGAAGCTGAACAATTACTGCAACTCCCAATCAATCTTACCTCTACCGTATCTGGTGGTTTAATAGCGACTAATTCTACATCTCCATTATGGCTTTTTAAACTAGGACGGACTTCTGCTAAAGCGATTTGTAAACGTTCAGCAAGTGGTGGTTTAACTAATTCATGATAAAGTAAGACAGCATAAACTACTTCATCAGATACAGCCTGACGTAAAGCGGAGATATTTTCTTGTTTGAAGGTTTTAATTAAACTGGTTAAAGCAGCTTTATGTAAAGCTTCAATTGCTGTTTTTAGTCCTACAGCTACACAGCGTTGGCTTTCATCCCACTCAGCAATAATGGCTTCAAAACGGTTAATTTCTGTTATAAGTTCTTCTAGTTTAGTCATTAGTCATTATTTATTGGTCATTAGTTATTATTTTTATATAGCAATCCTAAATCATTTATGAACATTGGCTGTTCCCTGTTCCCTGTTCCCTGTTCCCTTCTCTCCATGATTCAGTTCACAACTCAAATCGGATTGCTATATTTAAGTAACCCCACAGAAAAATCTGTAGGGTTTGATCAATTTGTAATGGATAGTTCTCTGTTTCAATTATCCTCCCAGAGAAGTTATACCAATTCTCTAAAATTCATCAATATATCCAAAATTATCAACCCTAATTATATTGGGCTTTATTAATTTTGAATTTTGTTGGCGAAGCCTTGCCGAAGGCTATTTTGAATTTTGAATTGGTATTATTTCATTTTGAAGTCTTTGAGGAGAAAGGGTGTAATTAATCCGGTAAATAGGCTAGTTACTACCATTGGAACCCATAAAGGAATTGCTGTTTGTGCTAACAAAACTAATAATAATGTACCAATGCTAGTGGCGATCGCTACTTGACGGAGAAAATAAATCGGGTCACGGAATAGCTTACCTTTAAACAATAATTTTGCGGAAAACCAACCCAGTTCTAACATTATTCCTCCTAGTCATGCGCGAGTAAATTTAACATCAAAATTCCTAGAATTATGGCAGGAACTACACCAGCAGGGGCAAATAAACTACCAATAGTCGCAGAAAACTTATATCCCAATTCTTTACCTGCTAATATCATTCCGCCAATTGCCCCACCAATCATTGATAAGATTGTGGTGATAATTAACCACGCTAATGCTGTTGTTAAACTTAAATCATTGCTGGTTAAACTTTCGAGTAATTCCTTTACTCCTGGGTGATTGAGAATTGCATCCATGTTGTACTATCCTGCCAGTTTTGTAGTTTCAGTTGCGGTTAAAACTTGAATTTCTGCTGCTATTTCTTGTAATGCAGTATTAACTACTGCGGCTTGTTCTAATTGTTGATGTTCAGTAAAAATTTGCCAAGCTTCTTGATAGTAAGTTTTTGCTTGTATGAGGTTTTGGAGATTACCTAATTCTGGTTGATCTAGATTGTCCGGTAAATTAAATAAAGCGTTAGCTTTATTAGCAATTGTGTTAGCGTATTCTAGGGGTGTATCTTGGGGATTGCGGACTTTTAAAGCTTCGTTATAAGCAGCGATCGCCTTGAGGTTATTCTCCACTGGATGAGAACTGACCAAATATTGCAAAGCGTTACCTAAGTTGTTTTGCAACATTGCATATTCTCTAGGATGTTCAATCAAGTTAATGTGCTGTAATGCGGCTTCAAAAGACTGCACCGCTAACCCTTGACGCAGTGATTCTTGTTCTGAGGCCATAGGCATGGAAAGGTAAGCTATAGCGATATTATTGTATAAAATCGCATAGTCCTGTGGATACTCTTGCCAAGTAAATACCTGCAAAGCTTGATGATATGCCGCAATACAATCTGTAATTCTAGCTAAATGAAAAGGTACTAAAGATTGTAACACCAAACCCAAATTCATCTGCACTTCTGCGACTTCTTCCGGTGTAGCTAACTGTTGCAGAATTGGTAAAGCTTCCTCATAATTATCTTTAGCTTGTTGTAGCAATTGGGGGTCATTTTCGGGAATCATTTGTAAAGTCAAACCTATCCCGACTTTGCTTCTCGCTTTTAATAAAGGATAGTCTTGATCACACATTTCATAAGCACGGTAAAACAAACCCAAAGCATTACGTAAATCTTGGGCTGTTTTCGGCTTTTTTTGCAAGCCTTGTGCCATCTCAATCAGCATTTGGATTTTTTCGGCTGGTGTTGCTGACTCAGAAGAAATAGCAACCAAAGCTGCTTTCACAGCTGAATCTGTAATACTAGAACTCATGATTGGCCTGGGGAATTGAGTCATCAACACCCGTTGGGGTGATTAACTAAGCCGATTTACGCAAGTTTCGAGTTATCCAGATTCCCCAAGTTCTCTAGGTTTTATGGCAGAGGATAAAACCAGAGAAGCTGCATTTTGCATTTATATAGATAATTTTACTCAGTTCGTTTTCACGAACTTTCGTACAAGGCTAATACAATCTTCAATATAAAGCACTTTTTTGATAAAAATCTAGAGTGAATTTACCAATATCACTGTCAGTTTAAACTAATTTAAAATTTGAGTGGCTGATTTTGGTATAACAAGTTTACTAATTAGCAGAGTTTGGATAATGTGTAGACTAAATTATATCTGATTTTGTTGATGATATCAAGAAATTTTAAATATTTTGAGTTTGGAGTGTTTTTTTAACGCAGAGGCACGCAGAGGATAGCGCAGAGGTTCGCGGAGGAGATTCTAGGATTGTGAGTAAATTTTTCTGTCCAAGATAGAATTGATTTAAACAATACCTTAATTTAAAATTATCAATACTGGTCAACAGATGAGAATCTACAGGATTTCTCTACAGGGAAACTTTTAAAGTTAATAATGTTGCTGATTCTCTGGCGTATCTCCTCATGAACACGGAGGGAAACATCCCCCACTTCAACAACAGAAAAATATAGTCAATGACTAATGTACTCTGGTTACAAGGTGGTGCTTGTTCGGGCAACACTATGTCTTTTCTCAATGCTGAAGAACCGACAGCTTGCGATTTAATTGCTGATTTCGGGATTAATGTTCTTTGGCATCCTTCTTTGGGTTTGGAGTTAGGCGCTAATTTACAAACCTTACTTTGGGGTTGCGTTTTAGGTAAAACTCCTCTGGATATTTTGGTGTTTGAGGGGAGTGTGGTGAATGCCCCCAATGGTACAGGAGAATGGAATAGATTTGCCGATCGCCCCATGAAGGATTGGTTGGCTGATTTAGCGAAAGTGGCTAATTTTGTAGTAGCGATCGGTGATTGTGCCACCTGGGGAGGTATCCCGGCAATGGAACCCAACCCCAGCGAATCACAGGGTTTACAATTTCTCAAACGGGCAAAAGGCGGTTTTTTAGGTGCAGATTTTGTCAGTAAAGGTGGCTTACCCGTTATTAATATTCCTGGTTGTCCAGCCCATCCCGATTGGATAACGCAGATATTAGTAGCGATCGCCACTGGACGTATCAGCGATATTGCTTTAGATGAACTGCATCGTCCTAAAACTTTCTTTAACACCTACACCCAAACCGGCTGTACTCGTAACGTCCATTTTGCCTACAAAGCCACCACCGCCGAGTTTGGACAGCGCAAAGGTTGTCTATTCTATGATTTAGGTTGTCGTGGCCCCATGACTCACTCTTCTTGCAACCGCATCCTCTGGAATCGCGTCTCCTCCAAAACCCGCGCCGGTATGCCCTGCATCGGTTGTACAGAACCAGAATTTCCTTTCTATGACCTCAAACCCGGTACAGTATTCAAAACTCAAACCCTGTTAGGTGTCCCGAAAGAACTACCACCAGGGGTAAACATGAAAGATTACGCCGTCCTCACCGTTGTTGCCAAAGATGCAGCACCAGCATGGGCAGATGAGGATTTTTTCACAGTTTAAGGCAGAAGGCAGAAGGCAGAAGGCAGGAGGAATATAAAATTACTTTCTCTGACTGTTGACTGTTGAATACACCTGAACCCTAAAGGTAGAAACTTCCACCCTAAAGGTAGAAAATTCCACCCTAAAGGTAGAATGTTGAACCCTAAAGGTAGAAACTTCCACCCTAAAGGTAGAATGTTGAACCCTAAAGGTAGAAACTTTCACCCCTACAGGTCGAAAACTTCACCTCAAAGGTAGAAACTTTCACCCCTACAGGTCGAAAACTTCACCTCAAAGGTAGAAACTTCCACCCTAAAGGTAGAAACTTCCACCCCTACAGGTCGAAAACTTCACCTCAAAGGTAGAAACTTCCACCCTAAAGGTAAAACGATGAACCCTAAAGGTAGAAACTTCCACCTTAAAGGTAAAACCATGAACCCTAAAGGTAGAAACTTCCACCTTAAAGGTAGAACATTGAACCCTAAAGTATCTTCATTTCTCCTTACACATAAATCAACATTATGCCAGTTCAAATATTAGACATTGCCCCAGTGGGGAGAGTTGAAGGCGATTTAGATGTGCGTGTAGAAATAGATAACGGCTATGTAGTCAACGCTTGGACTCATGCTGAACTATTTCGCGGTTTTGAAATTATCCTCCGTGGTAAAGATCCTCAAGCCGGTTTAATCGTCACACCCCGCATCTGTGGGATTTGTGGCGGTTCTCACCTCAGTTCTGCCTCTTGGGCATTAGATACCGCTTGGAATACAGAAGTACCGCGCAACGCCATCTTAGCCAGAAACTTAGGGCAAATCGTCGAAACAATCCAAAGTATTCCCCGCTACTTTTATGGATTATTTGCCATTGACTTAACCAATAAAAATTACCGTCGTAGTCGCTTTTATGATGAAGCAGTGCGGCGTTTTTCCGCTTTTACCGGCAAATCCTATGAGATCGGCGTGACTATTTCTGCTAAACCCGTAGAAATCTATGCTTTATTAGGTGGACAATGGCCGCACAGCAGTTATATGGAAATCAATTAAGGAATTGCTTATATAGTAAGGATTTCTCAGGATAGGTGTGATTATTCCCTAGCTTTTCCTTAAATTAGGTAATCAACCCACCACCAACTACATCATCAGCAAAAGATAGCAAGCCGTAAATCCATTTATTTTTCTCTGCTAAAAGTTATTTTAAAAGTCATTTGGTTTTCTCAGACATTACCTAATTTTTCCCTACATTCCAAAATCGTCTAAACTTAAAGTGTTCGCTAACTGCCAAAATCCCATGTCTCGCTGGTTCAATATTGCAGGTCCCTGTAACCCTAAAAAACACTATACCATCTCAGCAACAAGTCGTCTCCCTGACTTATCATTACTGATTGAACAAGAAAGTTATTTTGTACTTCATGCACCGCGACAAACAGGGAAAACCACAGCAATGTTAGCCCTAGCACAGCAGCTTACCGCCACAGGACGTTATGCAGCAGTCATGGTATCAGTAGAAGTGGGAAGTGCTTTTAATCATGACCCAGGTGCAGCAGAATTAGCAATTTTGGGAACTTGGTATGATACAATTTCTATTCGATTACCCAAAGAATTACAACCACCTGTTAAACAATGGCAACAGGAAGAAGCAGGAAACAGAATTAAGGCTTTTTTACAACTTTGGGCAAAAGCTTTACCTCGACCTTTGGTATTATTTATTGATGAAATTGACTCTTTACAAGACCAAACATTAATTTCAGTTTTACGACAATTAAGAGATGGTTTTCCCAATCGTCCAGAAAATTTTCCCTCATCTGTAGGATTAATTGGTTTACGAGATGTGCGAGATTATAAAGTAGCATCAGGTGGTAGTGACAGATTAAATACATCCAGTCCTTTTAATATTAAAGTTAGTTCCATTACTCTGCGAAATTTTAATGCTGAGGAAGTAGCAGAATTATATCAACAACATACAGAAGCAACCGGACAAATTTTTACACCAGAAGCAACAGCAACAGCTTTTGATTTAACCCAAGGACAACCTTGGTTAGTCAATGCTCTGGCTAAAGAAGTTGTAGAAAAAATGGTGAAAGATAGAAATATTGCTATTACTAAAGAACATATTTTACAGGCAAAAGAAATATTAATTGCTCGTCAAGATACTCATTTAGATAGTTTAGCTGAACGCTTACGAGAACCAAGGATAAAAGCAATCATCGAGCCGATGTTAGCAGGTTTAGAATTGGGGGATATACCCAATGATGATATTCAATTTGTGATTGATTTGGGTTTGTGTAAAATGCACCCCCACGGAGGATTAACCATTGCTAATCCCATTTATCGGGAAGTTTTACCCAGAGTATTAACAGTAACACCAATGGCTTCTTTACCAATGATTGCACCAACTTGGTTAACCCCAGAAGGTGAATTAAATATAGATGCGTTACTGGCTGCATTTCTCAAGTTTTGGCGACAGCACGGAGAACCGTTATTAGGTAGCACTGGCTATCATGAAATTGCCCCCCATAT
>DATGXQ010000142.1:0-5177 GCA_035298905.1 Nostocaceae cyanobacterium
GGCAGAGGGGAGAATTTACTTTGTCTTTTTTTGTCTTTCTTTCTCCGTGTCCCCGCGTCCCCGCGTCTCTTTTCCCCGCGTCTCTTTTCCCCGCGTCCCCGCGTCCCCTCTGCCCTACTCCGACGGAAGAGTGGCAGTAGATAACCAAAATTCCTCAATACCTTTAACAATTTGAAATAATTGAGTCAGGTTACGGGATTTGGTGATGTAGCAGTTTACGTGTAAGTCGTAGCTGTGAAAAATATCATCCTCGTTTCTAGAGGTTGTCAATACAACTACAGGTATACGTTTGAGGTTGGGATCGGATTTAATTTCCGCCAACACTTCTCGGCCATCCTTTTTAGGTAAGTTTAAATCCAAGAGGATGAGGTCGGGACGTGGCGCATTGGCATATTCCCCTTCTTGGCGGAGATAGGCCATTGCGTCCATCCCATCTCTGACTGCTACTACTTGATGGGGCATTAAACTGGTTTTCAATGCTTCTTGGATCAGACGAATATCAGCTTTATTGTCTTCAACTAAAAAGATTGTTCTATGCTTTTCTTCCATTTCTACGCTCACGCTCACGCCCTCCCACTGGAATGGTGAAGTAGAAAGTTGCACCCTGACCAAGTTGAGATTCTACCCATATCCGCCCCCGGTGACACTCAATAATTTTTTTACAAATTGCTAAACCCATACCCGTACCAGGATATTCATCTCTGGTATGTAGGCGTTGAAAGATGACAAAAATGCGATCGCTAAATTGTGGATCTAGACCAATGCCGTTATCCTTGACGGAAAATAACCACTCTTCTTCTAACCTTTCTGCACTGATATGAATTTTGGGTGGTTCTTGGGAACGGAATTTAATGGCATTTCCAATCAGGTTTTGAAATAGCTGCATTAGTTGGGTACTATCAGCCATGATTGTAGGTAAGGGATCATGGGTAATAGTTGCTCCACTTTCTTTAATGCGGCGGCGTAAATTGCCTAAAGCTTTTTCTAGTGGGATTTCTACATCTGTGACTTGAAAGGCGATCGCTTGAGTATCTACTTTCGAGTAAGCTAATACATCATCAATTAATGTTTGCATTAAGCTGACTCCCTCGACTGCGTAGTTAATAAACTCCTTCGCATCTGCATCAAGTTCACTTTCATAGCGCATTTCTAATAACTGCACATAATTAGCTACTTGATTCAGAGGTTCTTGTAAATCATGGGAAGCAACATAGGCAAACTTTTTCAGTTCCGCATTAGAACGTTCTAAATCTTGTGCTAATTGTGCCAATTCATCCGCTTGACGCAACACAATATTAACTATCGCTTTCCGCAATTCTAAGGCGGCTTTAATTTCTACAAACTGCCAAGGTAGAGATGTTAAACGAACTGTTTCTTTCCACAGTTCAAAGGATTTGCGGGGACACAGACGCAAACTACCATCTGATTTATTAACTTCAAATGCCTTATTTGGATCACCACCCCAATTCACCGTTTGAATTACTTCAGGTCTAAACCATAAAACATAATTCCGTTTGGAAATAGGAATAGCTAATAAACCACTGGCCACATTTTTAAAGCTAATGGCCTCTGGATAAATACTAGGCAGAGAATCTGTGTAAAAAACCTCATCTTCAACGTTATTTTTTAGCCATTCCACTAAAAAATTTAATTCTTCTTCTTTAGGTGTGTTGCCAATTAGTGCATATTTTCCACTAAAACACACAGCCGCACCTTGAGCAGCAGTTAAATCTAGTAAATTTGGTTGATATTTGACCAATCCATCAATAAAGTTTTCAGACTGAGACATATATTCAACTAATAGTGATTGAATATGTGTCAAATTCATCCGATAGTCATAATCTTCTGTTTCTTCTCTGGCTGAAAGTTCAGCAAATATCACCCTTCCTAAAAATTCACAGGCTTTCCTTAATTCATAGGAAACATATTTAGGCGTTTGATGATGACAAGCAATTAAACCCCATAGTTTTTGGTCTTTAATCAAAGAAATAGTTAAAGATGAACCTACACCCATATTGTGCAAATATTCTATATGGCAAGGTGCAGCACTTCTGAGAATTGAATTAGTTAAATCAATGGGACGACCACTCACAGGGTTATTGTTAGGAACCATATTGATTGTTTCCGCATGAACATGAGGAATCAATCTAATGGAGTTAGAAGTAAATAGCTTTCTAGCTGGTTTAGGGATATCTGATTCTGGATAATGTAAACCTAGATAAGCCTCCAAACTGTCTATTTTTTCTTCCGCAATTACAGAACCATGACCATCGTCGTTAAATTTATATAGCATTACTCTGTCAAATCCCGTCACTTTGCGTACTTCCTGTACGATAATTTGACAGAATTCATGTAGATTTTTAGTATTTTCTAATCGATTGATAGAAGCCCTGGCTAAATGATAAAAACTTAAAAAGGGAATATTCTCTTGGGAAAGTGCAGGTTCTAATTCTAAAATTAAAAATCCTTCTGGGCTGCGATGAAATACTGCATCAAAGACTGTGTAATCATCTCCTTTCTTTCTTACCCAAATTTTTGTTGGGTTAATATAATCAAAATTTGATTCAGATAAACCAGATATAATCCGCTCTATTTGATATGGATCAAGTAAATCTTCTAATTTCTTTTGCAGCATCTTTTCGGGAGTTAACCCAAAAATTTCTAAGGTATTATTACTAATTTGTAATACCTGTAAATCTGGCTCTGATAAAACTAATAAGAGACCATGAGGCTGAATTTTACTAGAAAGATGAATCGGTGCTTCTTTCAAACCTCTGATATCAATATTTTCTACTTGTATGTCTTGCGGCATGATAATTCTCCTTAGTTTTTTGAGGAGTGTTAATAACAAATTACAACAAACTTCAGGAGTTAGGAAAATTTGCGATTTTAGATTGTAGATTTTGGATTTTGAATTACCAAATATAAAATTGCCAATTTCAATTTGTATGAGCAGGAGTAAAAGGAGTAAAAAGTTTTGTTTATCAGCTTTTAAACTTTTTTACTGGATAGTTACTTTCACCACTCTACATTAATTTAATCATCGGCTTTATTCACCTAAATAGGTGAATTTTTTATTTAGAAGTAATTCTCTTAATCCTGTAATTTAGCAAACTGTTATTGTAATTTTTGCCTAACTAATTGTTGTAAACTAATCGAATGTGATTAATGACTAATCAATTTTTTCATTAATCATTTACCATTTTGTGCTAATATCTCAAATTTACGGTTAATACAGAATTGAATTTCGGTTAATGGTTAATGTTAATATTGTATCTTGTTATAGCCTTACTAGACATGGCTACTGTATTTTTTAACCACTTACAGTTTAACAGGTAGTATTTCGAGTTTGCTATAAGAAATGTAAAATTCAAGCGAGTAACTAAACTCGCTTTATGTAGCTATGTTAATTAAGTATGGTGTGTCGGGAAGGTGGGGAATGGGGAGATGATCAGCAATTTTTTACCAATCATCAATCATCAATTACTTGCCTAATACCAAGATGTGAACCACATTCGCAGCTTATAATCAGTTTGGGTGAGGGGTAAACCTAAGTAAATAGGCATCCAGAAAATAAAAGCACTGAGGATAATAAAAGTAATGGTGATACCAAAGAAACGCAGTGAACGATAATAACTACGTAGACACTGATCCACAAACCAGGCGATCGCTATAAAAGCAAAGACCACTGCACCCATATAATGATATAGAAAAACACAGCGATTTACCCTCACCCAAGGTAAGAGATTAGCAGCATAATTGATCACTAAAAATAAAGCGATCCAAACGTCCACACTCAAGTTAGCAGGAATAAAGAAACGCTGTTTTTCTACACCAGGGGCAATAACTTTGACAATTATTATTCCCAATAAAAATATTAAAGCACCTAGACCAAACCACCATAAAAAAGGATTACCCAAAGCATGAACATCATAAACTATTTTGCCTGTACCTGAAGGTAGAGGTGGCCCAAATACCGGCAATGGATCATTAAAACTTTGAGTAACTTGGTAATAATAGGCTATGGGACGAGTTAATAATGGCCATTTGTACCAAGCCGCACAATAAGGGTGAACATCTGGAGTATTACCGCCTAATTGCAGATGAAAATTTAAAATCTGTTTATGGACAGCAATAAACCCATATCTTTTATCAAGTTGTAAATGTGGAATCCAGATTAAACTGTAAACTAGGGCGGGGATAATTCCTAAATAACCCAATAATTCGATAATGTTAATTTGGGTAATATTTTTCAGAGGAATTTGCTCAGGAAAACGATTTCTTATAATGATAGAATTATTACCCGCCGGAATTAAATAAGAAAATAAACCCTGATAACTTGCTGGTGCAAAAGATTGTAAATAACGAATCAACCAGGCTACTATCCATAAACCGTATACACCAGTTAAGTACCATAAACCATTCCACTTTGTACCGGCTGAAGCACCAAAATTAATTCCGGCTAAAACTAACCACAACCAACGCTGCTGTTTTGGTTTTTCCAATGCGAGTAATAACAACCATTGTCCCAATAAACCAAAGATAACTATATAAACGTTGCTGAGGGCATAGCGAGACTCTACCAAAAATAAACCATCACAAGCAGTAAAAAAACCTGCCAGTAAAGCAAAACCTCGACGATAACTTAACTGATAGGTTAGTAAAACTACAACTAAAGGTATTAATGAACCTGTGAAAGCATTAGCCCAACGATAACTCCAAGGGCTTAATGTGGAACCTGTTAAACCATTAACTGTATCTTGCCCCAAGGGAAGATGACTAGCCAGCCAAATACCAATCCCGATCAGATATTGACTCAATGGCGGATGGGCATTAAAAAAAGGTGTACCTGTGAGGTAGTCATTACCGAATTTGGCAAAGTAAACTTCATCAAATACTAGGGTGTTAAAGCGATCGAGTCCCCAAAACCGAAAGCCAAGGGAAAAGAGAAACACCCCTAACATTCCTATGCGGAACCAAGTTTTATTCATTGGTCATTGGTTATTAGTCATTAGTCATTGGGAATGAGGAACGCACAGAAAGAGAGGCAAAGACACGGAGAAAAGAGACACGGTGACGCGGTGACGCGGTGAAAAGAGACACGGGGACACGGGGACGCGGTGACGCGGTGACGCGGTGAAAGAAAATATTGTTTATTCTCCCCTCTCCCCTCTCCC